>CAMDBY010000016.1 GCA_945889575.1 Bifidobacterium breve | reverse complement strand
GGCCGCGTCCGTACGACCCCGCGAAGCCAATCGATTTTTCCGACATCGGCGGCGTGACGGCGGAACAGGCTGCACGTGCCACCTCGCTCATACAGGCAGCTCAGCGCGATCTTCCAAAATATGCAAAGACTTCTGCCGCAACGGCGGATGGATACCTTTCAATTGGTGACGGATTGACCGGGTTTGAACATTTTATAAAATACTCACTTCTGACAGACGGTCGGGTGCTTGACACCACTGCACCAGAGTCACTTGTGTATGAGGTGAAGGGCGCCGTCAAGACGCTTGTCTCGGCAATGTTTATTGCGAATCCGGGGACACCAATAACGGATACCACATTGGTTAACTACGCAGGCGGCCTGATGCAATGGCATGTGCATTCGAATCTTTGTTGGCTAACAATCAATGGCGTGCCCAAAGTTGTTGGAGTCACAAATGCTGCTGGCGCCTGTTTGATTGGAACTCTGCAGACTGGTGGTGCACCAATGGTGCATGTCTGGATCACTCCGCATGTGTGCGGGCCATTTGCTGCCTTAGAAGGCAATGGCGCTGGCGTTGCCAATGCGAGCGACGCTGAGCGCGTTGACCTCTGCAATAAAGATCACTAGTTATTCCTTTAGGCGGCGGTCCTGTTTCTTTGCTGAGTCGCGCTTCTTGCTGTCAAGGCGCCGTTCAATAGCGCCGCGAGACGGACGCGTTTTCTTGCGCGGTGCAGGGGGAGGGGCAGAGGCTTCATTGAGTTTTTCTACAAGTTGTTCAACGCATAAGACTCTGTTGCGCCATTGACTTCGACTTGTCTGACACGTGATGGAAATTTGCCCCTCGAACGATTCTTCCAGGCGAGCACGAATGGTTTCAGAACACGAAATGTCTGCCAGGGCAATTGTCAGTGACGCTTTGGTCGAATTTTTGTTGACGTTTTGTCCACCAGCGCCAGAGGACCGAGAAAAAGTCCACACCATCGCGTCTGCCTTCACGCGTACGCCACGTGCCGCACGAAGGTCTTCATCAGGTGTCATGTCTCTATTATGTGCCAGACAGAGTCTTAGGATGTGCCAATGCCACAAGACGATGCATCCGAAGCGATGATTATTACGCCACATCTTGAACTGCATCACATCTGCATTGATGATCTGTTGACTCTTTTTGAATCGCCTGAGGACGTTTCTATGTATCTGGGCATGCCGTATGCCAATCCTTATCGCATCCTGATGGACGAGAGTGGCCCGTTGCGGTGGCGAGTTCCGCAAGTGAAATTAGACCCATCGGTCAATAAATGGTTTGTTCGCTGGATGGTGGAAAAGGAAACTCGGGAGATTGTGGGAAATATTTCATTTCATGGTCCACCCGATGAACAGGGGATGATGGAGATTGGGCTTGGTATTCATCCTGATTTTCAGCAGCGTGGATATGCGACTGAAGCTTTGACTGGAATGTGGTCGTGGGTCGTTGATCAACCAGGTGTTGAGTCATTGCGGTACACCGTGGCCCCGGACAACCTGGCGTCTGTCGCTCTTATTCAGAAATTCGGATTCGTGTGTGTGGGGCAACAGATAGACCCAGAAGATGGCCCAGAAGATATTTATGAAATGTCAGCCGACGAGTTTCGTCAGCGATTCACTTAGCGCCCTGGTGGGCTGTGTATCACCGTCACGGAATGTGTGGTGGTACCGGCATGGCGATGAACTGCAAGTTCTCTGTACTCAGCAGAATTCCACCAAGTGCTCAAGGCTTCTTCTGAATCAAACTCGAGAACTACTGTCCGGCCCTCTTCGTAGGTACCTTCAAGAACTGTCGGCGCATCGTCATACGTGAGGAAGCGGCCGCCGTGTGAACGCAAGATAGGGAAGAACCCTTTTTCGTAGATCCGATATTCATCTGGATTTGTCACAGTGAAGTGGGCAATGAAACGTACGGTTGAGTCTGTAGCCATGGATGCCTCTCAGGAATGTTCGTTCAGTCTGTCAAACACAGGTCCGTAATGCATCACGGGAACTGCCATGGGTCTAGTGTCATGGAAATACCAACTCGGAGGTTTCCATGTCCAGCAATCACACCAATGATCCACGTATTGATCCACGAATCAAAGCAATTTTAGAAGCGATGCCCAGCTTTGCTGCTCCAGACGTCGCAGACCGAGAAGCGATGCTTGCCCAGGCCAATAGTCCCGAATCACTGGAGGGAATGAATATGTATCGTGCCGCAATGTCGATGTGCGATAACGAAGAGGCTGCACCGTCGAAGGGGCTTCGGATTTCTGAAGAAAAAGTGATTTCACAACCAGATGGCAACACCATCAACATTCGAGTACTACGTCCCGACACGACCGATGTCCTTCCGTGTTTGTATTACATACATGGTGGTGGCATGGCGTCGTTGTCATGTTTTGACGGCAACTACAGCGCTTGGGGGCGCATTCTTGCTGCAAAGGGTGTTGCAGTGGTGATGGTTGATTTCCGTAATGCAGTGTCACCTTCTTCTGTACCTGAAGTAGCACCGTTCCCTGCAGGCCTTAATGACTGTGTCTCAGGACTGAAGTGGATCCACGCAAATGACGCAATGCTAAAGATTGATACGTCGCGCATTGTTGTTGTAGGTGAAAGTGGCGGTGGCAATCTCACATTGGCAACTGGGTTGCAACTCAAGAAGGACGGCGATCTGGACTTGGTTGCAGGGCTCTACGCGCTGTGTCCTTACATCGCTGGTAAATGGCCTTTGCCTGAAAATCCTTCGTCAACGGAGAACAACGGCATCTTTCTAGATTTGCATAACAACAACGGCGCTATGGGCTACGGCATTGAAGCCTTCAATGAACGTAATCCGTTAGCGTGGCCAAGCTTTGCAACAGAAGATGATGTTCGCGGTTTCCCACCCACAGTGATCAGCGTGAACGAGTGTGACCCATTGCGCGACGAAGGTATCAACTTCTTTCGATTGCTATTGCGCGCCGGCGTTGCAGCACGTGGACGCACTGTGTTGGGCACAACGCACGGTATAGAAATCATGCCGATTGCGTGTCCGGATATCACGGAAGCAGCCGCAAGCGACATCATCGCATTCCTAACATCTCTATAGAGAAAAATGGAGCGGGTGACGGGAATCGAACCCGCATAATCAGCTTGGAAGGCTGAGATTCTAGCCATTGAACTACACCCGCGTATTGGGTTTCTAGGTTACTGGAATTGATGCACAAAAACCTCGGCATGGGATGAGGCAACAGGTCAGCGAGGGCGTTCTCCGTAGTCCTGCCATGGGGCATCACGCTCACGAATGACTTCACGAAAGCCCTTTTCGCTAAAGCCTTCTACCCATTGTTGGGCTTCTTCTGTGTGGCGGGTGATGCCATCAAAGAAAGTGCCGAGCAACTGGGATGTACGTAGTCCCATGTTCTCAAACGCTTGGTTAATGAGAAGTTTGTTGAGCGCCAATTGATTGGCTGGAATATGACGGAAACGACGTGCTTCTTCTTCGATGAACGCGCCGAGTTCGTCTGGTGGGCACACATGCGAAACGAGTCCGATGCGATACGCAGTGTCTGCATCAATCGCGCGACCAGTGAGAATGAATTGCTTGGCATGTTCAAGCCCGAGGCGGTACACCCACATCATTGTTGTCGGAGTTCCATATATTCGGCTCGGTGCGTAACCAATGTGTGCATCTGATGCCATGTAGAGCAGGTCGCAACACATCACAAGATCTGTCGCGCCGCCGATGGCCCATCCTTTGACTTCGCCTAGAACTGGTTTTGGGCATTCCCAAATTTTCATGAAACGTTTGACGTTGTTTCCCATGAACTGCCAGTCCCGCACGGGGTCCCACGCACCTTCACGTGGCTCTGGCCCCTTAGCTCCGTACGGCGTTGACCATCCGCGCACTTCGTCAGCGTCTGAACCAGACGAACTAGCAGCTAAGTCGTATCCGGCAGTAAATGTGTCGCCTTCGCCGCGAAGAACGATTGCACACACGTCACGCGATTTTGTTGCTCGGTCTATTCCGTCGGCGATTCCTTGAATGACCTCATCGGTCAGGGTGTTCTTCTTGTGTGGACGATTGATTGAGATGATGGCAATGTCATCACGTTCCACATAAAGCACAGGTTCTGTCATGAAGTGATTCTGACAGATGGATCGTTATTGTTGTGCGGTCAGACCTTTTCGAGGAAGATGAGCGGAATTTCACGCTCTGTCTTGAGTTGGTAGCCACCGTAGTTTGCGTATTTTGCAACAATGATTGGCCACATTTCGTCGCGCTCCTCTGATGTTGCGATGCGGGCGCGGCGTTCGTGTTTTGACTCTGATTGAGTTTCAACCCATACGGTTGAATTGGCCCGCAAATTCACAAACCAAGATGGGTGATGGTCATCACCGCCGCGCGATGCAACCACTACATATGTCTCGCCTTGTTGAATAGGGGAGGTCAACATGCATTCGCGAGGCTGACCAGATGTTCGGCCAGTTGTCGTGAGCTTCAGCACGGGCATATTGCCGGCGTTCCATCCCTTTTTGCCGCCTGAGACGGTGAGGATTGACTTATGAACAAAGTTCATCGTTTTGAGGGCGAAATCGCTTGGCACTTTCACAAGGGTACTTCCCACGCGGTGTGACTTATGTGTCTGCCTTCTGTTGCTGATTAGTTGCCAAGTACAATCGGTTTCTACATGTTGAAGCGTCTCCTCTCCACAGTTCTTGCGAAATATAAAGGGCTTTTGTGGGTAGTTGTCGCATTCCAGGCCATTCAGGCCGTAGCGGGGTTGTACCTGCCCACGTTGAACTCGGACATCATTAATAAGGGCATCGTGAAGCAGGACATCGGATACATCTGGCGTATCGGTGGTCTCATGTTGGTGGTCACCATCCTGCAAGTCGGCTTTTCTGTGATAGCCGTGTATTTCGGATCAAAAGTTGCCATGGGCTTTGGTCGTGACGTGCGACGAAGCCTGTTTCATCAGGTCAATGATTTTTCAGCTCGAGAAGTCGCACAGTTCGGCGCGCCCTCACTGATTACTCGAATCACAAACGATGTGCAGCAAGTGCAGATGTTGGTATTGATGACCTGCACCTTGTTACTGAGTGCACCATTCACCTCAATCGGTGGCGTGATTCTTGCCATGCAACAAGATCTTGGCTTATCGCGCATCTTGATGTTCTCTATTCCGATTCTGGCAGTGCTGCTGGGGCTCATTATTGGCAGCATGGTGCCGTCATTTCGCAAGATGCAAGAACGCATTGACCGCATCAATGAAATTCTGCGTGAACAACTCACTGGTATCCGCATTGTTCGCGCGTTCGTACGCGAACCAGAAGAGAAAAAACGTTTCAGTGACGCAAATGCGGCTGTCACTGAGGTGGCATTGCGCGGTGGCCGCCTGCAAGCGTTGATGTTCCCTACGGCAACGTTGATTATCAATATTTCTAGCGTTGCAGTTGTGTGGTTTGGTTCAGATCGCATCAATGCGGGTCTGATGCAGCCCGGCGCGATGATTGCGTTCCTCACGTACCTCACGCAGATCCTGATGTCAGTCATGATGGCCACATGGATGGCGGCTCTTATTCCTCGCGCATCAGTAAGCGCTGAGCGAATTCAAGAAGTACTCAACACGCCTACGTCGGTAGTTGTTTCTGAAAATGCGATTACAGAATTGCAACAGACTGCTGTTCTTCAGTTTGACTCCGTTGGTTTTCATTATCCTGGCGCAGAACTTCCCGTACTCGACAATGTCTCGTTCACAGTGCGTGCGGGTCAAACATTGGCTGTCATCGGAAGTACGGGTTCTGGAAAAACAACATTGGTCAGCCTCATCCCGCGTTTGTTTGATGCAACCAGTGGCTCTGTATTGCTCGACGGTGTTGATGTGCGTGATCTTGCTCCTGAAGCACTGTGGTCTCGGGTGGGTATTGTTCCACAAAAGCCTTATTTGTTTTCCGGCACTGTTGCTAGCAATCTGGTGTATGGCAAAGAGAACGCCACTGAAGACGAAATGTGGACTGCATTGCGCACTGCACAAGCTGAAGACTTCGTACGTGCAATGCCAGGTGGGCTAGATGCCGTTATCGCCCAAGGTGGCTCGAACGTATCCGGAGGTCAGCGTCAGCGATTGGCAATTGCACGAGCGCTTATTCGTCACCCAGAGATCTATTTGTTCGATGACTCGTTCTCGGCATTGGACCTAGCCACTGACGCTCGTCTGCGTGAGGCTTTGGCGCCATCGGTACGTGATGCTGTGGTCGTTATTGTCGCCCAGCGAGTCTCCACCATTCGTGACGCTGACCAGATTTTGGTGCTAGAAGATGGCGTGTGCGTGGGTCTCGGCACACATGACGAACTGTTGTCTACGTGCCCAACGTTCCAAGAGATTGTTGAATCGCAAGCCGCTGTAAACGAGGGTGCGATATGAGCACTGAGAACGAAACAAAAGAAGAAAAACCAGCCCAGCACATGCCTGGCTCTGAGCTTCGTACATCGCGTATGAGCACAGTGGGAATGCCTGTTGAAAAATCAGAGAACTTCTCGGAGACTGCACAGCGTTTAATTCGTTTGATGGCCGATGAGAAGTATCTCGTGGTATTGGTGATGTTTCTTGCCGTAGTCAGCGTTGCGCTGGTAGTACTTGGCCCTCGAATTCTGGGTCATGCAACAGACATTTTGTTCGACGGACTCACGAAGCGTGACGGGCAAACCGGTGTCAATTTCACTTCATTGCATCGCACGTTGGAACTTGCGCTTGGCTTATATGTCTTGTCGTTCATTTTGGCGTACAGCCAGACGTTCATGCTCGCCGGTGTCGTACAGCGCACCATGTTCACATTGCGAGCTGATGTCGAGGCAAAAATTCACAGACTGCCCCTGAGCTACATCGACCGCCACTCGCGAGGCGACCTTTTGAGCCGAGTCACTAATGACATCGACAATATCTCCCAAAGTTTGCAGCAGTCCTTAAGTCAACTCATCACCTCATTGCTTACCATTGCTGGTGTCTTAATCATGATGCTTGCCTTGTCTCCGATCCTTGCAATTATCGCCATCATCACTGTCCCAGTGTCGATTAGCACGATGAATCGTCTCGCGCGTCGCTCAAAGCAGAAGTTCATTGCGCAGTGGTCTCACACGGGTGCATTGAATGGGCTAATTGAAGAAACGTTTACCGGTCATGCGATTGTTAAGACGTTTGGTCGTCAGCGCAGTGTGGAAGATCGTTTTGCGACTACTAATGAAAAACTCTATGAGGCTGGGTTTGGAGCGCAGTTCATTTCGGGGTCTATTCAGCCAGCCATGATGTTTGTCGGTAACTTGAACTATCTGATGATTGCTGTTGTTGGTGGAATTCGTGTTGCATCTGGTTCTATGGGGCTCGGTGATGTGCAGGCATTCATTCAGTACTCGCGCCAGTTCACGCAGCCACTCACACAGACTGCATCAATGATGAATGTGTTGCAGTCGGGTGTTGCTTCTGCAGAACGCGTTTTTGAGGTATTGGACTCTGAAGAGGAAAGCGCAGAGGCAGAATTCGTTCCTTCTCCGCCGGTTCAGGGTCGTGTTGCTTTTGAAAATGTCACTTTCTCGTATGACCCTGATCGACCGCTTATTGATGAGTTGTCGCTGGTGGCTGAACCGGGCACAACGGTTGCAATTGTGGGGCCAACGGGTGCTGGTAAAACCACTTTGGTGAACCTCATTATGCGGTTCTATGAATTAAATAGCGGACGTATCACTCTTGATGGTCGAGATATCTCTCTGATGCCACGTAGTGAATTACGTTCAAATATCGGCATGGTGTTGCAAGATACGTGGCTCTTTGGTGGCACGATTCGCGAGAACATTGCCTACGGAAAACCGTCTGCGACAGAAGAGCAAATTCGTACCGCGGCAAAGGCTGCATATGTTGACCGCTTTGTTCACTCGTTGCCAATGGGTTATGACACCGTTTTGGATAACGAAGGTGGAGCAGTCAGCGCTGGTGAGAAGCAGTTGCTCACTATTGCTCGTGCATTCTTGGCTGATCCAACAATTCTCATTCTTGATGAGGCGACAAGCTCGGTAGATACGAGAACTGAAGTGCTGATTCAGCGCGCAATGGTTGCGTTGCGTAGTCAACGCACCAGCTTTGTTATTGCTCACAGACTTTCCACCATTCGTGATGCAGACATCATCTTGGTAATGGAAGATGGTCGCATTGTTGAACAAGGTTCTCACGAAGAACTGCTTGCTTCACGCGGCGCGTATTTCCGTCTGTACCAGTCACAGTTCTCTGGCGCTGCAACTGACGTTGACTAGTTAATTGACTTTGCTAATGACGTCTTCGCCGTATTGAGCGAGAGCATCTTCGGTTCCGCGGTAGAACAAGAACGCAGGGAGAATCACTCGTTCAACGCCAAGAGCCTCAAGCGCACTGATTTCTTGTAGCGCGTTCGGGCCAATTGCGCCGTTGCCACCTGTTGTGATTTCAACATCTTTCGGATTGCGACCATGCTTGATGGCGGATTCCCGGGTGATGCCAATTATGCGAGCGAGTTCCTCATGTGAACCACCTGCAGGAAAGAAGCCATCGCCGAGACGGCCAGCTCGCTTGGCTGCAATGTCAGTGCTGCCGCCGATGTGAATAGGAATGGAGCCCTTGACTGGTTGTGGTCGCAAGATGCAGTTATCGAAGTTGACGAACTCGCCATGGTACGACGCTTTTTCTTCTGACCACAATGCGCGCATCGCAGCGATGTTTTCATCGTTACGTTTTCCGCGTTCATTAAATGGCACGCCGATGGCATCAAATTCCTCTTTCATCCAGCCAACACCAGTTCCAAGAAGCATGCGTCCGTTTGACATGAAGTCAAGTGTTGCCAATTCCTTTGCAAGCACAACGGGGTTTCGCTGCGGCAAAATGAGAATTCCTGTAGCCAAGTTGATTGCTTGTGTTGCTGCAGCGACGTATGTGAGCCAGATCAGCGGATCTGGAATTGGCGAATCATCACCGCCTGGCATTTTCCCGGTGTCGCTATATGGGTATGGCGATTGGTAATCGGCAGGGACAACAACGTGTTCCACTGTCCACAGTGATTCAAACCCCGCAGCCTCAGCTGCTTGTGCCATGGCGACTGCCTTGTCGGGATTGATAAATGGACCGGTATTGGCAAAGGCAATAGCAAATTTCATGATGTGTTTTCTGTGAGGTGGAAGTTCTTACAGTACCTTGCGGAACAACTTTAGCTTGCGTGCTGTGTATGGCGGGTAGGCGATCTTCGGATCAATCTTTGTGCCGCGCTTCAAAACTGGCTTCATGTGCTGGAAGATGCGTACTCCGGATTTGCCGTGGTACCCGCCCATGCCGCTCTCGCCAACGCCTCCAAAGGGCAGGTGTGGGCTGGTGAGGTGAAGCAAGGTTCCGTTCACTGTGACTCCGCCTGCAGTGGTGCGTTCCAACACGTCGTCCACAACAGCACTGTTTTCTGCAAATACATACAACGCCAATGGATGATCACGACTTGTGATGAATTCAATGGCTTCATTCGTATCTTTCACGCTGATGATGGGAAGAAGTGGTCCAAAGATTTCTTCTTGCATAATTGGTGCATTCAGGTTCACATTGCCAAGAACTGTTGGAGCGACATAACGATCAGCTGCGGCTGATTCGCCCCCGATGATTGGAGTTCCGCCTGTCATGAGTGAGACAAGTCGATCAAAATGGCGTGGAGAAACAATACGACCGTAGCTGTCACTGGTGTGCGGGTTGGCACCATAGAACTCAGTAATTGATTCACGCAGTGCGTCAACAAATTTTGCTTCAACAGATGAATCAACAAGTACGTAGTCGGGGGCTACACATGTTTGGCCTGCATTCAGCCACTTGCCCCACGCAACACGACGAGCAGCGACTTTGATGTTTGCGCTCTTATCAATGATGACTGGGCTCTTGCCGCCGAGCTCCAAAGTGACAGGCGTGAGGTTCACAGCCGCAGCAGCCATAACTACGCGACCAATTTTTCCATTGCCCGTGTAGAAAATATGGTCAAACTTTTGTGCCAACAATTCGGTGGTCTCTGGTACGCCACCTTCAATTAGTGCAACAGCAGAAGGGTCTAGGTACTGCGGAACCAAACGAGCAAGTACTGCAGACACGGTTGGCGACACTTCTGATGGTTTCATTATGACTGTGTTGCCTGCTGCAATCGCGCCAGCTGCTGGAACCAACAACAGTTGCACTGGGTAGTTCCACGGTGCAATAACACACACTACGCCAAGAGGTTCTGGAATCAGAACTGATTTGGCTGGTATTGCTACTAATGGGGTAGGAACCTTTTCCACACTGTTCCACTTCGACAAATTTTTGATCATCAACTTGATCTCGCCAGTAACGAAAGCGAGGTCAGTAATGAAGCCTTCGGCCATTGGTTTTCCAAGATCTACTTTTAATGCATCGAGCAATTCAGCCTCATTGTTCTCGAGCATGTTGATCATGTTCTGAAGTTGTTGACGACGCCACGCCAGTGGTCGCGTAACGCGAGAGTTGAAAGTGTTGCGAAGTGTTTTCACCGTGCCTGAGATTGAGGCGATATCGGTGTGCGGGTCTAGTTGCATAGTCATATGCCCATTCTTGTACAGTTTGGGACTAGTCGGGAAGTGGGAACCATATGAGCATCACAGTGTTCACAGCACGATCCGTCGTCACCCTTGATTCAGCAGTTTCACAGGCGAATGCCGTGGCTGTACAAGACGGAAGAGTTCTCCATACGGGCATGTTGGAACAGGTATTGGCGGACCTTGATGGCCTCGACATTGCTATTGATAATCAGTTCGCAGATTCAGTCATCGTGCCCGGATTTATCGAGGCCCATTGCCACATCGTTCGGGAGGGTTCATTGTCTCGGTATCCGTGGGTTGGGTCGTATCCACGTCGACGAGTGGACGGCACATATCAACCCGGATGCCCAACTGTCGAAGCCATCATCGAGAGGCTTCACGAAGCACATGCCGAAATGAAGGACCCTTCTGAGTCACTCATTGCAGTCGGCTTCGATGTGTCAATGGTTGGTTCTCGCACTCTTACTTTGGAGATGTTGGATTCCGTTTCCGAAACTCGCCCTATCTGGGTGATGCAAAGCAATGGCCATGTTGGTCATGCAAACTCTGCGATGTTGGCTCGTGCCGGAGTTGACAACACGGCCACAGACGAAGGCGTGCATCGCGACGAGAATGGAAACATCTCCGGAGAGATACGCGAACTAGCGCTCGCCATGTTTCTTGGTGTGCACGTGAATCTTGATGCAGGTGGTGAAAGCGCAATCTGGGATGGCGGTCATCTTGCTCGTCAAGCCGGCTGCACCATGGTGACTGATCTTGCAAACATTGCAACAAAAAAATCCATCGAGGGGTTCGCGAATGTTGTGAACCACCCAGGATTTCCTACTCGTGTTCGGTATGCGCCTCTGGCTACTTTTATGTCATTGCGGCTGAGCCCGGACGAAATTGCAGATCTTTTAGTTGACCTTCAGCAATTCAATTCTGAAAAGTTTGCAATGGGTCCACTGAAGTTCATTGCTGATGGTTCTATTCAGGGTCGTACTGCACGAATGAATTGGCCTGGCTATTGCTGTGGTTCTCCGAATGGTTTGTGGCTAGGCGATCCAGAAGATCTCTTTAAATTGATGCTTCCATTCCATAAAGCTGGCTATCAATTAGCAATGCATACCAATGGAGATGAGGCGATTGAAGCGGGCGTTGATATTTATCGTCGCCTGCTTGAAGCACACCCACGTTTTGATCATCGTCATCGTCTCGAGCATGTACAAATGGCAACGGATGCAATGTTCCGCAAAATTAAGACATTAGGAATCTGTGTCAATTTGTTCGCAAATCATCTGTTCTATTGGGGCGATACCCACCGCCACGACACTATGGGACCAGCTAAAGCACGACATCTTGATGCGGTTGGTACCGCGGTGCGCATGAACATTCCGCATTCCATTCACAGTGATGCGCCAGTGACGCCGCTAGCTCCGTTGTTCACCATGTGGTGTGCAGTGAACCGCGTGACTTCTACTGGTCATGTCTTGGGTGAAGCAGAGCGAATCTCTGCGCTTGATGCTTTGAAGGCAATGACAATTGGTTCTGCGTACCTACTTCATTGCGATGATGAGTACGGCTCTATTGAAGTGGGCAAGTTTGCAGACTTTGCCGTGCTTGATGCTGACCCATGTGCAGTTGACCCGATGGAGATCAAAGACATCTCAGTACTCGCCACTGTTGTTGGTGGCGTTGTGCATTCAAACTCTGGGAATTAATCCTTACGCCCGCAAGGTAATGGTGATGCCGCATATCTGCAGGGTCTCGCCATCTCGCGTTGAGTCGACACATTTCATAGTCACTTCAGTGAGACCTTCTGGTTGATTGCCACATGCCACAAACCGCACGGCTTCATTGATGCCTAATTGTGACCAATACGAGTGTGAAGAATCTGGGTCGGGAACAGACACGGTGAATGAATCAATCGTTGATACAACAGATGAAGGTCTATGTGACTTCCATTGCGGTCCACCCCACGCCCATTCACCTGCAACATCTGGTTGATCAAGTGACACCAACGTGCCGCCTGTATCACGAGGATGTAAGTGGCGCCCACGTATTGCATCGCCAGTGCCTTCCCACACGGTGCGAACACCAAGCGACTTCACATGGTCCATGCGTGCATCGAGGTCGTCAACTTCGTATAGAGCCATGTATCCGCCATCGCCACCCAATTTCGCCAGCAACCGGCCAGCAGTGGTGCCTTCCTGAATGGGGGAGACCACCTCAAGGAATTGGTCCCCGATACAGAACAGCGCATTGTGAAGCCCAAAAAACCCCACCCCAGGGTCTCGGTAGATCACGTCGACGTCGAGGGCCACCGAGATATCTGCAATGGCCTGGTCAAGGCTGTGGGCAACAAGGGCAATTTGGCGCAGGCGAATCATGGATGAACCATAGACCGCTATGAAACCCTGTCAGGACAAGGGTTTTCCACACCCTGTGGATATCCACCACATGTGATGTGACATTCGTTACATTCTTGGTAGGCGGAGACTGACTCGAAAGAGGCATCTCATGTACACCCTTGGATCACTTATCCTTTTATCCATCCTTCTCGGAGCAGTTATGCCAGTGTTTCACTCGCTGACCCGCACGTTGAAGATCGACGGCATTATCAACCGAATTCCCGTACTTAGCGACCACGTCACACTGGCTGTCAGTATTGGACTCGTTTGGGCACTCAACCTCAGCATCGTGACCGCCATGACTGGCAGTATGCGGGAATCGTGGATGACCATCTGCGTTGACGGTTGCATTGTCTACGGCATGATTCCTGTTAAAGACGCAATTGTGTCGTTCATTAGTAAAGGACTCACGGGCCTTCGCGCCGCGTAGTTCACTACTTCTTACTTCCTCCACTGAAGGGTCACTGTTTCGGCAGTGGCCCTTTTGTGTATGCAGAATTAACTACGAGGAACTTTGCTCCAGGAGATGTCTTTGTCGACGCGTGGCTCGCCCGGAAGGCCAAGCACTTGTTCACCAAGAATGTTGCGCATGATTTCGCTTGTGCCGCCTTCAATGGAGTTCGCACGTACACGCAAGAACGAATGACGAGGTCCGCCGAATGAACCGTCTACTGACAATGTGTCTGGACGACGGAAGGTGAAGTCGTAATCAACCATTGCTTCTGCACCCATGAGGTGGATTGTTAACTCGGTGACCTTCTTGTTGAAATCTGCTGACATGAGTTTGGCAATGGAGCCTTCTGGTCCGGGGTTGCCGGCCTTTGCAGCTTGTGCACCGCGCATCACGGTGTAGCGCAATGCTTCGCTCGCACAGAACAAATGCATCATTTTGTCTTTGTCTGCAGCATTGCGTTGGTTAGCGGGCTTCTCTTTCCAAATTCTGATGGTTTCATCAATCGGGCCGCGACGCTTTGCGTTTCCGCCACCGCCACCGCCGATTGCACTGCGTTCGTTCATAAGTGTGGTGAGCGCTGCGCGCCAACCTTCGCCTACTTCACCGACGCGATGTGCGTCAGGTACGCGTGCATCGGTCATATAGACCTCATTGAATTCAGCCTCGCCAGTGATTTGACGAAGTGGACGCACTTCAACACCAGGTGCATGCATGTCAAGAGCGAAGTAGGTCATGCCCTTGTGCTTCGGAGCATCTGGGTCTGTACGTGTAACGAGCATTCCCCAGTCGGCAAGGTGAGCAAGTGTGTTCCACACTTTTTGTCCGTTGATGATCCACTCGTCTCCATCGCGAATCGCTTTAGTACCAAGACCAGCGAAGTCGCTTCCGGCACCTGGCTCTGAAAACAACTGGCACCATTTTTCTTCGCCAGTAAACATGGGGCGAAGGAAGCGCTTCTTTACTTCGTCGCTTCCGTGTGTTGCGATAGTTGGACCTGCGAGAGCAATGAAGAATGTTGCGGGGTCTTGTGCTGCTGCGCCAGCGGCACGAAGACGTTCTTCGACGTGACGGTTGAGGTCGGGACGCATGTCAAGACCGCCGTGGCCAGTGGGGAAATGAACCCATGCAAGTCCTCGGTCGAACCGTGCTCCACGGAACGTGACGTTGTCAACCTTCTTCGGGTCGAACTCTGCGAGAAGTGCATCGAGTGCCGCGTCAATGCGGGCTGTGTCTTTATCTGTGGTGGAGGGTGCGCTCATTCATACAGTCTCGCTGTTTATGAAGGGTGAGTGCAAGGTGGGGCTAGGCGACTGCCGCCCCAAAGATCTTGCCGACGGCCATAGTGATTCCCATAGCGACGAGACCGCCTATGACGACACGGAATATTGGTTTTCCTGTGCTGGCCTTACCAAAGCGGGCGCTGACAAAGCCAAGGCCAATCAGGGAGATTGTGACCACAGTCAGCGTCAGGGCAATTCGAGATGCGGCAGTTCCGACTGCAATTGCAATCAGTGGGATAGCAGCTCCAAGCGTGAAAGCGCCGGCGGACCCAGCAGCCGCTTCGAGTGGGTTGGCGAGGGTTGCACCAGTGATTCCCAGTTCCTCTGCCAAGTGAGTGGCGAGCGCATTGTTTTTTGTAAGTTCCTCTGCGACTTCGCGAGCCATGGCATGTGGAAGTCCCTTGTTGGCATAGATCTGGGTGAGCTCATCAAGCTCATGTTCTGGCATGGTTTCCAGTTCCCATTTTTCTTTGGCAATGTCAGCTTGTTCTGAGTCGCGTTGCGAGCTAACTGACACGTATTCACCAAGTGCCATGGACACTGCGCCGGCAACAAGACCTGCCATGCCGACAGAGAGAATTGCACT
>CAMDBY010000015.1 GCA_945889575.1 Bifidobacterium breve | reverse complement strand
ATGCGTTTCCGTATCCGCCTGTAGCCAAAACCACTGCATGTGCTGCATGTGATGAGATTTCGCCGGTCACGAGATCGCGAACAACAATGCCTGATGCGCGGCCATCAATAACGACTATGTCAATCAATTCGGTGCGGTTGTACAAACTGATTCCACCAAGACCAACTTGGCGTGAGAACTGCTGGTACGCACCAAGTAGCAATTGCTGACCGGTTTGGCCACGGGCGTAAAAAGTACGACTGACTTGAGCGCCTCCAAATGAACGGTTATCTAAAAGACCACCGTATTCACGCGCAAATGGCACTCCTTGGGCAACCATTTGGTCAATAATGTCGATGCTGACTTGTGCCAGGCGATGCACGTTTGCCTCGCGTGAGCGGAAGTCACCACCTTTGACGGTGTCATAGAACAAACGATGAACGCTGTCGCCGTCACCCTTGTAGTTCTTTGCGCCGTTGATGCCACCTTGTGCAGCAATGGAGTGAGCGCGGCGGGCCGAGTCATGAAATGTAAACGCATCAACTTGATATCCGAGTTCGGCAAGTGTTGCTGCGGCTGACGCGCCAGCAAGACCGGTGCCTACAACAATGACTTTGAATTTGCGTTTGTTGTTGGGGTTCACCAACTTCATGTTTTGTTTGTAGTTGTCCCATTTGTCTGCAACGGGGCCTTCAGGAATTTTGCTGTCAAGCGTGACCGTGTTCTTTGCGAACAGTTCATCAGTGAGAGTCATGATCGTGTCTTTCTTCTTCGAGGCGTGTCGGTCAGCCGACGATGCCGGCCATTACTGAAATTGGGAACGAGACATTGCCGATTACGACAATTGATGCAAAGCCAGTAGCAAATGCACGAGTCCAATTATTGAAGCGAGGGTTGTTCAAGCCAAAGGACTGAAAAATGCTCCATGCACCGTGGAACAAGTGGATTCCCAACAAAATATTTGCAACGACATAAAAGAAGGCAACTGGAGTGCGCTGAAATGAGTACACGATGCTGGCATAGACCGCCTTCACCGATTCCTCATCACCCGGATGCGTAATCATCTTGCCAGTCTCAGAGTTCACGACCCCAAAAGTCAGATCGAGTAGGTGCCAGACGAGAAATGCCAGAACAATGATTCCTGTCCACCGCATGGTGCGGCTAGCGAAATTGGCAATCTGATAATCGCGCTTGCTTTGGTACTTCATAGGTCGTGCATGGCGATTCAAGCGGGTCAATGACCACGCCGCGTGGAGGTGGAGGAACAGCATGGAAATGAGACCACCACGAAGAATCCAGAGAACCCAGCCTTTTGGCGCGAGGGGATACAGCAATGTCTGCAGGAAATGGGCGTAGTGGTCAAGACCTGCTGCACCGGCATACATCTTGAGGTTCCCGATCATGTGGAACAGGACAAAACCCATCATGGCGACGCCCGTGATTCCCATGACGTACTTCTTGCCCACCGCTGTGGAATAGAGATCGAGGAGAAATGGGCGCTTCTTACGCTTGTGGGTAGCGGTGCCGGTGACCGGGCCCCGGTGAGATGTAACTACTTGTGCCATGTAAATAATGTCTCCCTGCGGGCCGGGCAGGCCGGCTGTGCAACTGCACTTGAAACGGTACCCCGAGAGACCCCCGTGACCACAACTTGACCATTTCGCTCTGGCGTGACTCTTTTTACTACTGTTGCGATGTTCCATACAGCGGGCGCCTGACAGTCAGGTCGCCCCAGAACTTGCCAGGAGACAATTAAGTGTCAGGATTATTTGCTGCCGAAGGCGGCTATCAAGAGTTCGTGCTCAAGGGCGGAGAATGGGCGGTGTTGTGGCTTTCAGCTGCTTCGGCCGTGCTTGCCATCGCTGTTGGGTTCTATCTCGCCCGTTTAGTTATGGCTGCCGACGAAGGCACGCCAAAGATGAAAGAAATTGCACTCGCAATTCAAGAAGGTGCACTCGCCTACTTGAAGCGCCAGTTCAAAACCATCATCATGATTCTTATTCCACTTGCAGCGATTGTGTTCTTCACATCGACAGCAATTATGAAAGGCGAAGGCGCTGAGGCAACTGAAGCTCTCTCGTTTATGCAATCAGGAATTTGGCGCACACTCGCGTTCATTCTTGGCTGTGCTGCTTCTGGTCTTACCGGCTATATCGGTATGACTCTTGCAACTCGAGGCAATGTTCGTACGGCCGCAGCTGCGCTGACTGGCTCTATGCCTGACGCTCTCACCGTTGCTTTCCGCACAGGTGGCGTTGCCGGAATGTTTACTGTTGGTCTCGGACTGAGCGGTGCAACATTAATCATCATGGTGTTCCAGAACACCTCAAGCGTCATTCTCATTGGCTTTGGTTTTGGTGGCTCACTCCTTGCGCTCTTCTTGCGCGTGGGTGGCGGTATCTTCACCAAGGCTGCAGACGTTGGTGCTGACCTCGTAGGAAAAATCGAAGCAGGAATTCCTGAAGACGACCCACGTAACCCAGCAACAATTGCAGACAACGTTGGTGACAACGTTGGTGACTGTGCCGGTATGGCAGCTGACCTCTTCGAGTCATACGAAGTAACACTTGTTGCTTCGATCATTCTTGGTGTTGCAGCATTCAACTCAATTGGTTTGAACCCAGCAATGGGACTCGTGTTCCCACTTGCTGCTCGCGCAATTGGCGTGATCGCATCAATCTTTGGTGTGTTCGCAGTTAAGGCAAAGCCAGACGAAACAGACGCACTGAAGCCAATCAACAAGGGCTTCCTTGTAGCTGGCGTACTCACACTTGCCGGAACGCTTGCATTGTCACTGACCTATGTCGGTAACGAAAAGGGAATTGCTGGCGAAGGCGTCAAGTTGATGGGTGGAGCCGGTTGGCGTGTATTTGGTGCGGTTGCAGTTGGTCTGCTTCTTGCACAACTTGTGAGCCGACTTACTGAGTACTACACAGCAACTCATCATGGTCCTGTGAAAGAAATAGCACGGTCAACAGAAACAGGTCCTGCGACTGCGATTCTTTCGGGAACCGCATACGGTCTTGAATCAAGCGTCTACGCAGTACTTGCTATTGCAGTTGCCATTGGTGTTGCATTAGCTCTTGGTGGCGGAAACCTTACGTTCTCGCTCTACCTCGTTGCATTGTGCGGAATGGGAATGCTCGCAACTACGGGCGTCATCGTGTCGGAAGACACCTTTGGTCCGGTATCAGATAACGCTGCAGGTATTGCAGAAATGTCTGGCGAATTCCATGGCGAGCCACAAAAGATCATGGTTGCTCTCGACGCAGTCGGTAACACCACAAAGGCAGTAACCAAAGGCTTTGCCATCGGTTCAGCAGTTATTGCTGCTGTTGCCTTGTTCGCTTCGTTCATTGAAACAGCCGGTGCTGAATTACTGATCAAAGCAGAGAACTTGGCTGACGGTGTTTTCAAAGCACCAGAGCTTGCTATCAACGTTGCTGACCCGAAGATCTTCATTGGTCTTCTCATCGGTGGCTCTGTTCCATTCTTGTTCTCGGCACTTTCTATTCGCGCCGTCGGCCGAACAGCTGGTGTTGTCGTTCAAGAAGTTCGTCGTCTGTTTGCTGACGGCATGATCATGGCTGGTACAAAGAAGCCAGAGTACGGCCCCGTCATTGACATTTGTACTGAAGCATCACTTCGCGAGTTGGCAACACCTGCCCTACTCGCAGTGTTGACACCAGTCATTGTTGGTTTCGGAATTGGTTGGCAAGCACTTGGTGGATTCCTTGCTGCTGTCATCTTGGTTGGTCAGCTCATGGCGAACTACCTCAGCAATGCTGGTGGTGCATGGGACAACGCAAAGAAGTACATCGAAGACGGCAACCATGGCGGTAAGGGTTCAGACTCTTACATGGCTGCAGTTGTTGCCGACACTGTTGGTGACCCATTCAAAGACACAGCAGGTCCTGCATTGAACCCGCTGATCAAGGTGATGAACCTTGTGTCGTTGTTGGTACTTCCCGCAATCATCAGTACTCAGAACAACGATGGCCAGCGCCTGCTTATTGCAGCTGCAGCTTTAGTAGTTCTTGCTGCTTCGGTGATTCGTTCATCTCGCCAAAAAACAACTTTTGGTCCAGCAACTAACTAAGTAACTACTCATCAAAAGGCCCGAGCTCTGTGCTCGGGCCTTTTGTGTTTTCCGAACTAACCTTTACAAATGCTCGCATTACTAAACCCCGAAGATCTGCTCCGCAATGGAGGCCTCCTGATCTTGGGGGCCATTGTGTTTGCCGAATCTGGATTGTTGATTGGGTTTTTTCTCCCTGGTGATTCGTTGCTCTTTATCGCAGGGTTCCTCGCTAGCGAAGCAGGCAACAACGTGCTCCCCCCGTTGCCATTTGTCATTCTCGTATCAGCGTCTATGGCAATAATCGGAGACCAGGTCGGTTATCTCATTGGAAACAAAATGGGGCCAGCAATTTTTGCTCGCCCAAAGTCTCGTTTATTCAACCCTGACCACGTCACTAAGGCCCACGCATTTTTCGAAAAGTATGGCGCACGCACAGTAGTACTGGCGCGATTTGTTCCAATCGTGCGTACGTTTGCACCCGTAGTTGCTGGCGTCGGCAAGATGGATTACAAAACCTTTGTTCGCTACAACATTGTTGGCGGCTTGTTGTGGGGTGCTGGACTTCCGCTACTCGGTTTCTTCCTCGGTCAAATTGACATCGTGAAAGAACACATCGAGATTGCTGTTATCGCAATTGTTTTCATTTCCATTCTTCCCGTAGCCATTGAATTCATCAATCACTGGCGCAGTTCTCGGAAACTTTCGGCAGAATAGAAACATGCGGTATCTCGGCCTCGATTGGATTGATGCCATGCAGGCACAGGTGGCCTCTAGCGAGTCACTGGCAGACCTTGCCTCAATTCATTCCATTGGCGTCACACAGGTTGTTACAGACGGTCCTGAGGGCTCCGTTCTGTATCACTTGCAGGTGGGAAAAGGCCTTGCCCGCTTTGCCTCTGGGCCTGCGCCCGAGGAAGATGTCCGCATGGAACAGACCTGGGAGACAGCAGTCGGCGTTGCGACTGGGTCGATGCCAGCTCAAGAAGCCTTCATCAAGGGCCATGTACGCATTACCGGCGATACTCAGTGCCTCATGGATGCTGTGCCTGTCTTTGCTGCCCTTGACGCCGCATTCGAAGCCGTGCGCGCGCTGACCACGTACGAGTAAACAGTTACGTGGTTCGGAAATACGGGTTTGACGGATTAGCCATTGCAGCGAGTGCCTGAGCAATGTCAGGGCCAGCATCGCGGGCCTGTTGAAGCGCAGCAAATGTGGCGTCTCGATTGTTTGCGAAAATCACTTCTTCGTTATCAGCAGATGGATTCACCCATACCGCAACAATGAGAACGAGCGAATCGACGTTGCCATCAAATAGCGATGCCTGATGCGCGAGTCCGACCCCGGCAGCAACACCGGCTTGAGCGCCACCCCATGTCAACTCACCATGACGATCATTTGCGATTGCTGCTTTGTTAACAAACAATGTAAATGGAACCACTGGAATGTTTGGTTGCGCGACTGCCACAAACGGAACATGTCCTTCACGCGGAGTTGCAAGTGCTGTGGCCCATGCAGTGCCAACAGGGCCATCGCGCGGTCCGAGAACAACATTTATGTGTGCTGCGTTGGCACCGTTGCCGACAAAACCTTCACCAATTTTCATGATGGCAATCTGCCGTAACGACCCAAACGTAATTCATCATTTGAATTGGTACCCGGCTTTGTGTCGTATGCAAGCAATGCAACATGGCGTGGAACAGTTCCTGACACGCGAGACACGCGGTGATAGCTATTGCGTCCGTTAAACACCATGAGTGTTCCGGGCGTCATTGGCTCGGTGCGAACCAAGTCAGGACGATCACCTCGACGTACTGCAGCAACTGTGTCTGCGTTCTCTTCGGTCGCGGAACGAATACGCGATGCATTTTCAAAATGTCCACCTTCAGAGGACGTTTGTAAAGCAATAGAAACAACGAAATCGGTCTGATCAAAATGCCAACCCAGTTCATGACCATCTCGCATGACAGCAAGATTCAATGCGCCGAATGGATCTGCATAACGAAACAATTTCTCTTGGCCCAGAATTTTTGCAACAAATTCCATGAGTGGATCCCACTCATACACTGAGCGAATCACACTGTCTGATGGGAATTGGTCGTACGCAACTACTTCAAGATCTGCATTTACAGTGGTGTGATACGCCACTTTTGCTAATTCATCACATTCCGCAATAAACCCTGGAATCGCATTATCGCGAATGAAACCAGGAAGAATCGCAATGTTTTCTTTTGAGAATGTGTCGCTCAGTTCCCTGTGCAATTCAGCACTATCTAGCGGCCACCTGTCTGTATCGACGAGTGCCGCGACGCTCATTAAATGAGGCCTAGCTTCTTTACTTCGTCACGCTCTTCAACGAGTTCTGCAACTGAAGCATCAATACGCGAACGGCTGAAGTCATCAATGTCTAGACCTTGCACGATGCTGTACTTGCCGTCTTTACATACGCATGGGAACGAAGAAATGATGCCTTCAGGAACGCCGTAACTTCCGTCGGATGGAATTGCCATTGACACCCAGTCACCAGGGGCAGTGCCAAGAACCCATGAGTTCATGTGATCAATCGCAGCGTTTGCCGCTGATGCTGCAGATGACAAACCACGTGCCTTGATAATGGCCGCTCCGCGCTTTGCAACAGTTGGGATGAAATCATTTTCGATCCATGCCTGATCATTAACCAATGCAGCTGCATTCTTGCCATCAACTTCGCAATGGAATAGGTCTGGGTATTGGGTACTTGAATGGTTGCCCCAAATGGTCATCTTCGTAATCGAAGTGACTGGCTTGCCCACTTTGACTGCTAACTGTGTCATAGCGCGGTTGTGATCAAGGCGAGTCATGGCAGTAAAACGGCTGGGGTCAAGACCTTGAGCATTGTTCATTGCAATCACTGCGTTGGTATTTGCTGGGTTGCCAACGACCAAGATTTTCACGTCTTTCTTTGCGGCTACGCCGAGTGCCTTCCCTTGTGGCTTGAAAATTCCGCCGTTTGCACTGAGCAAGTCACCGCGTTCCATGCCATCTTTACGTGGCATTGCGCCAACAAGGAATGCAGCATCAATGTCACCGAACGCAGTTTCAGCATTGTCGGTACACACGACACCAGCAAGAAGTGGGAACGCGCAGTCATCTAGCTCCATGCGCACGCCTTCAAGCGCGCCAAGTGCAGGAGTAATTTCCAACAGTTGAAGAATGACTGGCTGATTAGGACCAAACACTGCGCCTGAAGCGATACGGAAAAGGAGGCTGTAGCCAATTTGGCCGGCTGCGCCGGTAACGGCAATACGAACTGGTGATGTCATGACACTAAGCGTAGGCAATCCGGGGTAGTTGTTCCCAATGGAAGATCCATTTTGCCCCGAGAATTATCGGCCAATGGCCTGCAAAATAAGTGCAACATAGTTGTCCTGGCCTACCGCATTGGGGTGGATACCGTCTGAATTGAACCATTCGGGATGCGGCTTCGACAATGTGTACCAATCAAGGATGGTCACATTGGAATGTGTGGCCGGAAGATTATTAATGACCGCGTTGTTTAACTTCTCTGACGCTCGACCTGGCACTCGCATAGTGAGAACGACCACGCGCTTAATGTCTGCAAGCGGCTTAAGAATTCGCTCAAACGTTGCTGCCCTCGTAATGCCATTGGTTCCCAAATGAATAACAACAATGTCGGCTAATTCATTCACCGATTTGTAGTAGTTGAAAATTTGTAATACCTCAATGACTTGTCTGTTCTTCGATGCGTCAACCGTGATGCCATAGGACTTCAACTTTTTTGCTGATCCCAACATCACTGAATCACCCACAGCAAACACGTCCATCTTCACGCGGGGAATTGTGGTCGTGGAACCTAACGGAACCGTCGTGACCCCAGAAGCAATAGTTGTTGTAGTGATACGAGTAACTGCGCCTTCATTATCGTTGAGGCCAGCTGTGATGTCATCAGGCATCACACGTGCACCCGCCATGCTGACCACGCTGAATACTGGGATAACAGCCAATGTTCCGAGCACAATCCCTAATGAGCCACGCATTGTTCCACCGCGTGCGCGCCACGAACGATAGGTAGCCAATGCCTTTCCGGTGCGAATCGGCGTCTCAATGAACTGATATGACACTTCAGTGATAACGATCGTGATGGCCATTAACGCGATGAACTCACGCGCATCTAATGAATTACCTGCAGCTTTTCGATACGCCTGAAATACAGTCCAGTGATACAAATACAAGCCGTATGACCGTTTGCCGAGCCACACCAACAGAGGTGTTCCGATGACGTACTTACCCAACCGAGAACGAGGATGGGTCACCGTTGCAATGACAACAACTGTGGCAATTCCAACCGCAATGAAACCACCGCGATACAACAGGTCATATCCAGTCATGCCCACATCGACCACATCGACCACTTCACGAAACTTCCAGCACATGAAGCCGAGCGCTATCAACGCAAGCACTCCCACCATGTCAAGACCATTTGCGTTTGAACCAGCTCGTCCTCGACGCAACGCCCATGGTCTCCACATCGTGGCAAGTGCAGCGCCAAGCAACAATCCGCTAGCTCGAGTGATAGTGCCGAGGTATAGGAAATCAATGCGGACAACGCGATGTCCGAAAATCGACATGAATTGCTCTGGTGTCGTTGCAAACGTATCAATGGGACCCGAGCGATAAATCATTGCTGTGGCTACAGCAATTGCTATCGCCACGGCTGTGAACACAAGACCCAATATCGGCAATGTCTTCGGCCTGATTCGACGAAGCAACACGAACATAATGAGCGGCCACACGATGTAGTACTGCTCTTCCACCGCCAGCGACCACAGATGTCGAAGCGGTGCGAAAGCAAATGCAGACGTGTACGACGAGCCGCTCCAAATTTGGAACCAATTGGAGACATACAGAAAGCCACCCACTACATCGCCACGCAACATGCCCAGACGGTCGCGATCAAACAACGCGCAATACACAGTGGTTCCGAGCAACAACGTGAACAATGCAGGCAACAATCGTCGAGCACGACGCATCCAGAAATTGCTTAGCGATACTGTGCCAGAACGTTCACGCTCGGCAATGAGAAGCAACGTAATGAGATAGCCAGAGATAACAAAGAACACCTCGACACCGAGAAAACCGCCACCCAACCACTGATGATTAGCGTGATACACAATCACTGCAATAACTGCGAGTGCTCGCAGGCCATCGAGTGCAGGAACGTACGGAACAACAGGCCCTCTGCGCGTTCCCCACGCCGGCGTTCCGCCAAGTTCTGTGTATTGGTCGTTCTGATTACTCATGGATGAAACGGGTCATGCGACCGGAAGTCCCAGTTGGGCGTAGATCTCCCGTGTAGCGGTTGATTTATTCAGCGTATAAAAATGAAGTCCGGGTGCACCTGCAGCCAATAATTGCGAGCACAATTCCGTTGCGGCTTCCACTCCGATTCGACGAACATCTTCTGGCGATGTTCCTGACTCAAGACGTTCACGCAGCCATCCGGGGAATGCTGCACCTGACAATTCAGCCATCCGCTCAACCTGGGCGATATTAGTGCACGGCATAATTCCGGGCACAACGGGTTTAGTGACTCCGAGGTCTGCCAAGTCGTTAACCAACGACAGGTAATGATCAACGTCAAAGAAGAACTGAGTGGTAGCGAAGTCGACCACGCGAAGTTTTTCCGCAAGGAGGCGGCGGTCAGTTGCAAGATCTGGTGAACGTGGGTGTCCTTCAGGATGAGCAGCAACACCGATTGATAGATCAGCAATCTCACGCAGGTGCTCAACTAAGTCAGTTGCGTACATGTAATCGCTTGGTCGCGCGTCGACAGGATCTTTCGGAGGGTCACCTGCAAGGGCTAGGACGTTTTGAATTCCGGCTGCCGTATACGTAGCAATGATGTCTTCGATCTCATTACGGGTATGACCAACGCATGTGAGATGCGCCATTGCAGGAATGTTTGTTTCGCGTTCAATCCACAACACGGTGTCACGAGTGTTCTCCCGGGTGGATCCACCAGCACCGTATGTACATGACACAAATGACGGGCTCAGGGATTCAAGTTCGGCGATTGTGCGACCAAGAGACATTGAACCAGCAGTTGTTTTGGGAGGCGAAAATTCAAAAGAGAATGTTCGTCCCGCCGCAAGGAGGTCACCAATACGTGCCATTTATTTAGTCTACGACTTGCCTAGTGACGGAAGTGGCGTGATCCGGTGAACACCATGGCAATGCCATAAGTGTTGGCCGCCGTGATGGATTCTTCGTCTCGCACACTGCCACCGGGTTGGAAAATTGCAGTGACACCAGCGGCAGCCAACTCTGAAACCGTATCGCCAAATGGGAAAAAAGCATCGCTCGCTGCGACCGAACCTACAGCAAGGTCACCGGCGCGCCCAATTGCTAACCGTGCTGCATCAATGCGGTTTGGCTGTCCCCCGCCAATGCCAACAACAGTGTCGCCATGTGCAAGCACAATGGCATTGCTCCATGTGGCTGCAACTGTTTGCCATGCCAACAACAAACTTGACCACTCATCGGCGCTCGGCGCACGTTCAGTTACCACTGTGAAGTCATCGAGTGGTTCATCAACTTCGTCGACTGACTGCACAAGGAGACCGCCGTCAATTGAACGAACGTTGATAGCCATCGAACCAAAAGGTGCCACTGCTTCGAATACCCGCAGCGATGGTTTCGCACACAAAATTTCAAGCGCATCTGATGTAAACGACGGAGCTATAACAACTTCTGTAAAGGTCTTACTGATCTCTGTTGCAGTTTCGCCGTTGACTTCGCCATTGACGGCAATGATTCCGCCGAATGCACTAATGGGGTCTGCACCGTGTGCATGTGAATACGCCTCAAAAATTGTTGGGGCAAGCGCAACACCACATGGGTTGGCATGTTTCACTACTACTGCGGCTGGACGGTCGAAGCGGCTGACTAATTGCCACGCGGCTTCTGTATCAAGAACGTTCAGGTATGACATTTCCTTGCCATTGAGTTGAGTTGCGGAATCCCACCAGCTCTCAACACCAGGAAGGCGATACCGCGCTCCTGTTTGATGAGGATTTTCTCCGTAACGCAAAACTTCGGCGCGTTCTGCAACCAAAGTAAGAATCGGCGGCACAGTTGCATCTTCACGATCACTTGTTTCGTCAGCAAGCCATGAAGAAATTGATGCGTCGTATGCACTAGTAATTCGAAAAGCTTTCTGCGCTAAACGACGACGGGCAGCAACATTGAAAAAATCGCCACTGATCATTTCGAGAACATCGCTGTAATCAGCAGTATCTACAACAACACCTACATGAGCAAAATTCTTTGCGGCTGCGCGCACCATTGCTGGTCCACCGATGTCAATGAGTTCAATTCCGGGCTTTGACGAAAACGGATACAAGTTGACAACAACGAGGTCAATCCCTTCGATGCCATTCTTTTCCATTTCAGCAACATGCTCCGGATTCGAGCGATCAGCGAGAATCCCGCCATGAATCTTCGGGTGAAGGGTCACCACGCGGTGATCGAGAATTGGCGCTAGCCCCGTAATCTCTGCAACATCTGTTACGGGAATACCGGCCGCAGAAATAGCAGCGGCTGTTCCGCCACTAGAGAGTAACGACCAACCGAGTTCATGTAGCGACGTCGCAAATTCGACGATGCCCGTTTTGTCGTAAACGGAAAGTAGTGCGCGTGGCACTTAGCTCAACCCAGCCACAATGCCGGCCACAATGCCGGCCATGAGAGAGCCGGCTTCTGTTGGGTTATGTCCAACCAATACGCCGGCAGCACGGAGTGCATCCATCTTGCCCTGAGCTGTTCCCTTGCCGCCAGAAACGATGGCGCCTGCGTGGCCCATCTTCTTTCCGGCAGGAGCAGTAACGCCTGCAATATACGCAGACATTGGCTTAGTCACATTGGCCTTGATGAACTCTGCTGCTTCTTCTTCAGCTGAACCGCCAATTTCACCGATCATGATGATGGCGTGTGTTTCTGGATCTGCTTGGAATTCACGCAAGCAATCAATAAATGATGTTCCGGGAACTGGGTCGCCGCCGATACCAACGCATGTAGATACACCAATACCGAGTTGCTTCAATTCATACAGCGCCTGGTACGTAAGAGTTCCTGAACGTGACACGATGCCAACGTTCGGACCCTTAGCTGAGGGCAGTTGCGCAATTTCACCAGCGGTAATTCCGATGTTGCATTTTCCTGGGCTGATGATGCCTGGGCAGTTCGGCCCGAGCAAACGAACTTTTGGAAAATCACGAACCAAAGTGTTGTAGGTACGAGCTTCGTCTTGAGCAGGAATTCCTTCAGTGATGCACACGATGAAAGTGATGCCTGCACCAGCAGCTTCAAGAATTGCAGCAGAAGCAGCCTTTGGTGGAACAGTGACGAATGATGCTGTTGCGCCAGTTGCTTTCACTGCTTCAGCAACGCTGTTGTAGACAGGAATGCCTTCAACATCTGTGCCGCCCTTGCCTGGTGTAACACCGGCAACGATTTGTGTGCCGTATGCCTTGTTACGCAGTCCGTGATATTTGCCTTGGCCGCCTGTGAGGCCCTGCACAATAACTTTGGTGTTTTGATCGACGAAAATTGCCATGACGGGGGTCCTTACTTCGCGAGTGCCACAGCTGCTTCAGCAGCTTCGAGCATCGTTGACTTACTGGTGAGTTTTGATTCGGGGATTCCGGCATTCTTCAGAATGTCTCGGCCCTCTGCGGCATTTGTTCCATCGAGGCGAATAACAATTGGTGCACGAAGGTCAACACGACCAAGCGCTTCCACAATTCCCTGTGCCACTTCGTCACCGCGAGTGATGCCACCAAAGATGTTGATGAAGATGCTCTTGACGTTCTTGTCAGAGTTAATTACTTCAAGTGCTCCGGCCATAACGTCGGCATTTGCGCCGCCACCAATGTCGAGGAAGTTTGCAGCACTGCCGCCCACTTGATTCACAACGTCGAGCGTGCTCATTGCAAGACCAGCGCCATTAGCGATAATGCCGACGGAGCCGTCAAGACCAATGTATTGCAGTCCTTTTTCACGTGCGAGAAGTTCGCGAGCATCAAGTTCAACTGTTGCTTGGAATTCGGCCCATTCAGGGTGACGGAATTCAGCGTTCTCATCAAGACTAACTTTTGCGTCGAGCGCGTGTACTTCGCCTGTTGGCTTCAAGATAAGTGGGTTGATTTCTGCGAGATCGCAATCGCCTTCAACGAAGCAACGATATAGCTTCACCAAAATGTCCGCGACACCTTGTTGTGCTGCTTCAGGAATTTTCGCATCAACAGCCGCCTTTTTTGCAGCTGCGGCAGGTAGACCATCGACTGGGTCAATGTGCAACATCAGAATTGCTGCAGGGTTCTTCTCTGCTACTTCTTCAATTTCTACTCCGCCTTCGCGGCTCAGCATAAGAAGGTGCTTCTTTGCACCACGATCAAGAGTGAACGATGCGTAATACTCCTCTGCGATATCTGAAGCATTCTCCACCCACACACGCTTCACAACGTGGCCCTTGATGTCCATGCCCAAGATGTTTCCGGCATGCGTACGAACTTCATCTGCATTATTTGCCAACTTGATGCCGCCTGCTTTACCGCGACCGCCAACTTGTACCTGGGCTTTTACGACGACTGGGTATCCAGCCGCATCTGCAGCAGCAATGGCTTGGTCAACAGTGACAGCAACGTCACCTTTCGAAACCGGAATGTCGTAGCGCGCAAAATACTGCTTGCCTTGATATTCGAAAAGGTCCATGAGTTACTCCCTATTGTCGAGTTCTTCTTCAAGCCATTGACAAATCACTTTGAGTGATGAACCAGGGCCAAAAATATTTCCAACGCCTTGCTCGCGTAATGCGCGCGCATCAGCATCGGGGATAACGCCACCACCGAAGATAAGAATGTCGGCCAAGTCGCGATTCTTTAGTTCTTCAACGGTGCGCGGAAAGAGTGTGAGGTGGGCACCTGACAAAAGCGACAGCCCCACGGCGTCAGCATCTTCTTGCATTGCAGTTTCTGCAATTTGCTCTGGCGTCTGGTGCAGTCCGGTGTAGATGACCTCAAACCCGTGGTCGCGAAGAGCACGAGTAATTACCTTTGCTCCTCGGTCATGACCATCTAAGCCTGGCTTGGCAACAACTACTCGATACGGGCGCTTCACAGAAGGTAAACCCTACGCCGTACGAGGGTTTCTGTACCAACCCGCCAGAATAGGGACATGGCATTTCCCCGTCTTCGCAGTCCCCTTGCTCGTGCAGTTGTGCCCGTTCTCGGAGGCATCGCATTTTTCGCCCTGTTCTTTGCAGGTTTATGGCTAATTGCCACTGCCATCAACAATCGGGCTGAACCAGGCTCAGAAATTGGGAACAGAGTCTTTGAAGTGGGCAAAGTTGCCGCCATGGCAAAAGCCATTGCGGCCGATGGTCCATTACTTTTACCCGACTTACAGAGCCCTGACGGTGTGCGATCAATCGTCCTTGACCATGAGGGTTCAGATCCGGCCACTGGCTGGCAGGTGTATTACGGCTTCCCTGCCGACCGTGATGCGAGTTGCCTTGTCACACATGTTCAAGGCAGTCGCACGTTCACTGATTGCGAAAAACGAACCATTCAGGTGTCGCAACTAATGGCGCCGTCTGAAGTGCGGCCCATTGTTGAGAACAAAAAGACTCTCTACATCGATTTGCGTGGGTTGACGGCAAGCGCCACCACAGTTCCGTAATTATCTAGCGGGAACCGAATCAACGAGGCGAATAGCAAATTCTTCAGCGTGTTCGGCCAAATGGCCACGTTGAAGCGCAAGACCACCGACAACATCTGCGCCACGCATTTGCAACTCGCGCGTCATGACATCAAGAGATTTTCCGGGATTCAGGGCGTACGTGCAAAATGCAACTGCTTGCTTTCCAGCCATTGCAGGAAGGTGACGCAAACGATCAATTGCCCATGGCGCTTGACCAACCACAAAAAGTCCATGCACCCACGTACCCACGATGACCGTGTCAGCATCTTGAATTGATGCGTGATTCGGATCTTTCATTGAAGAGATACCGGTAATTGACCAGTTCTCTTGTTGCAGATTGGCCGCGATGAGCTCGCCCGCCTTCCACGTGTTGCCAGTGAAACTTTCGATAAGGATTGCTGCCTTCATGCCACTATTTCTACTACTCACGGCGCTCTGAAAAGAACTTCACGAAAGTTTTGTCAACGGCGCCCATGCCAGAGCCAAGTGTTTGGTGCCCTTATCGCGGAACCGGACGGTGACTTCTGTCTTGTCGCCAGTGCCTTTGATCTCAATGACAACACCTTCGCC
>CAMDBY010000014.1 GCA_945889575.1 Bifidobacterium breve | reverse complement strand
AACAAATACGACTTGCGAATCAGGGGCGTGGTGAATACCACGTATTCGTGTGCGAGTGGTTTGTGGCTTATTCGACACAATGGAGATCTTGACCCCGCACATTGCATTCACGAGCGTCGACTTGCCAACGTTGGGTCGACCAACAAAGGTTACAAATCCGCTACGCACTCTTACAGAGTAGTAACAAAATGCTCTCTGCGTGAAAAAATATGAACTAGCTCAGACTTTTGAGTCGCGCCCTTCCCAAAATGGCGCACGCAACTCACGTTTCAATATTTTTCCAGAACCAGTTTTAGGAAGTTCATCCATCCATGACATTGATCGTGGAACCTTGTAACTGGCCAAGTGCGTGCGGGCATGTGCCGATACTTCTGCCTCGCTCAGAGTCGCCCCAGGTCGTTTTACAACAACAGCATGGACCAATTCACCCCATTCCTCGCTAGGAATGCCAAAGACTGCAGCTTCGTAAATATCCGGATGGTTTTCTAAGACTCCCTCGATTTCGGCTGGATACACGTTCATCCCTCCAGAAATCACCATGTCCTTTTTTCGATCGCAAATGTAATAAAAACCCTCATCGTCTCGATACGCGATGTCGCCTACCGTCTGATACCCCTGCTTTTGGTCGGCCAGAAACTTATCGTGCTGCTTGTAATAATCAGTAAAGACAGAAGGGCTTTTGACGAACAACTCTCCCGTATTGGTTGGTCCGGTGCCAAGTACTTCGTTTCCATCATCGTCAAATAATTTGATTTCAACCATCGGCGATGGTTGCCCGCACGAACCGGGTTTGCGCAAGTGGTCCTCTGGCATCAAAACACAATTAACCCCCAACTCAGTACTTCCATACACCTCAATTAACGAAATTGAGGGAAAGTACTGGAGATACATCTGCTTTAGAGTGAAGCTCCACGGTGCCGCATTTGCGATCATTCGCCGCATGGACGACACGTCGTATTTCTTTTTTACCTCTTCAGGAAGGTTGCACACCATACGGATTGGTGTCGGAGCAGAAAAGGTTGAAGTCACCTTGTATGTATCAACCAACCGCAGCCAATCCTCTGGGTCAAACTTTCGCTGCACAAGGACTGTTTGACCCATAGCCAAACCTGTTGCCAAAAATCCTCCTGGTCCACTGTGGTACAAAGGCCCCGTCGTTAAATAGATATCGTCAGGTGAATATCCAATATGAACGAGCAGCGCGGCACCCTGCTCGCGTCCAGCAGACGCACGTCGATACGCACCTTTTGGTTTGCCCGTGGTTCCAGATGTGTAGATCATCGTTGCGCCGGGCTCTTGATCTTCGGGGATATCTGGCTCTGCAGCTGATGCTGCTGCCATCAATTCATCCGCCGATTCCATTCCGTCAAGTGCTGGCCCATCGAAAACAAGAACAGTCTCAACCTTAGGAATGTTCGCGCGAACCCGCTCAAAAGTGGAGGCAAATTCAGCGTCAACATACACAACCGAAGCATCGCTATGGTCTGTCACGTATGCAGTCTCGTCGTCTGACAGTCGGTAGTTGAGAGGAACTGCCGTGACCCCAAGCTTGCGCGCAGCATTCATCATGACCACGATGCCAATTGAGTTTTGACCACACCACACCACCTTCGAATCTGGTGCACGAACCCCAAGCGCGATAAGCACATGGGCTAGACGGTTTGCTCTGTCATTTAACTCGGACCACGTAATGACAAGAGGCTCTTGACCTGGCCGATGGTCGATCACCGCAGGCTTATGTGGCTGGGTCTGGGCGAAAGTGGTTAAAAAATCAAGCATGTATGTATTAGTAGCAGATTTTTACACCCTCCCTTGACAGGCATTACCTAGTTTCGGTTCCTCGCATGACACACTGTGTGCGTGTTTAATAATGCTTTTTCAGACATAGATAAACGCAAGTGGTTTGACAGAATGCATCCCCAGACTCTCGGGATTGCTACATGGCTGCTGTACCTCGACGGAGTCTTTGCCACGCTGGGCTTTCTCGACAAATCAAATGAGTTTGGATTCTTGCGCGTCATCAGCCCCGTGACCGGACTACTTGGACTTGTGTCGTGTCTCTGCTTCTTCGGTAGTGGCTTTCTCATGGCTAACGGCAAATTGCTTGGCTGGTACCTCGGCATTGCTGCGTCGTTTAGCCCTCTTTTAGCCCGACTCATCATTTCAATCCACCAGCAGAATCTCGGCTACTCCATATCTCTTGTTGATCGCATCACGGGCGGTGATCTCATCGGTTTCATGTTCGAAGCTGCCCTCGTTGTGCTCTTGCTACACCCGATGAGTCGTTCATACTCCCGTACGTGGCTGCGTTAAGTCCGATGCGCTCATGTGTGCCACACTTTGACAATGGCAACACGACATATTGAATCCATCGACGCCCTCAAGGGACTTATCGGCGAACATCTCGGCTACTCCGAATACATGACCATCTCGCAAGAGCGAGTCAACCAATTTGCAGAAGCAACTGGCGATTTCCAGTGGATTCATATTGATGTTGAAAAGGCAAAGGCTGGCCCTTTCGGAGGCCCCATTGCCCATGGATACCTCACACTCTCGCTTGGTCCAGTATTTCTCCCTCAGATTTTCTCTGTTGGCGGAATTTCCATGGGAGTCAACTACGGCGCTAACAAAGTTCGCTTCGTATCGCCTGTTCCGGTTGGCGCCGAATTGCGCGCCGGCATCAAGGTGCTCGCAGTGGATGACACGCCAGGTGGCGCACGCGTCACTCTCGAGACCACATTTGAATGCAAAGGCGCTGCAAAGCCCTCATGCATCGCAGAAGTTATCTTTCAATACTTCTTCTAATGAGAGATCATCTCAACGAAAGTTGGGTATGACCTTCTTAGCAAAGAGCTCAAGCGTCTCTGTCGACGGATAGTCAGAGCACCATGGGATAAACCCTGTGCAACCTGCATCGAGATAACGCTGAATCTTTTCACTGACCTGGTCAGGGGTTCCTACAAGAGCTTCATTGCGCCATTCGGCTGCATCTTTGCCCCACACATTCAAACTTCCTGCTTGTATTATCTCTTCTTCAGTCTCGCGAATAAACACTTCACTCGAGATTGTTTTACGGATCGAATCTTCATCGCGACCAACAACGGTGCAATGCTTTTGCAAAATGGCTCGCTTCTTTATGAACTCATCAACTGAGCTTCCGAAGTTTGCAACATCGGCATGTTCAGCAACCACTCGCAAGGTGAGTTGCTCACCACCGCCGCCAATCCACACTGGCGGATTCGGCTTTTGCAAGGGCTTCGGATCACAGTTTGCTCGTTGCATTTTGTAGTACTTGCCGTCGTATGTGGTTTCTTCTTGAGTCCACATTAACTTTACGATTTCAACGGTCTCACGCAACATCCCAATACGGTCTGATGGTTTTGCAAACTCATAGCCATAGCCCTTGTATTCGCTTTCGTACCAGCCTGCACCAATTCCCCAATCAAGACGTCCACCAGAGATCACATCAACTGTCGAAGTGATTTTCGCCAGTAACCCAGGATTGCGATAGCTGTTGCATCCCACCATCTGTCCGAGACGAATTCGCGATGTCAGTTGACTAATGGCTGCGATAGTTGTCCAACATTCAAACACGGCTTCTTGCGCTGGTTTCGGCACGTTATGGAAATGGTCGTACACCCAAATTGAGTCGTAACCAAGATTCTCAGCAAGTACAGCAACGTCGACAGCGGTCTTCCATTGCTCGGCAGCACCTGAGATGCCAGCAAGTTCCATTTTCCATCCCTGCGGAATGAAGACTCCAAATATTGGTGAGTGGGATTCGTTCGACATAGTCCCTCCTTGTGTCATGAGGTTATCGTTCAACAATGTCGCAATTCCCACCAGCCATCATCGGCATCGCAGAAATTCATGAAGCAATCGCCGCCACCCGGCCAGATGATGAATGCATCATCTTTCGCGACAAGCGCCTCACATGGTCAGACGTAACGACACGCACACGTCAATTAGCCAACTACTTTGGCTCACAAGGCCTCGGTTGCAAGACTGTGCGAGAAAAATTGAACGGCTGGGAAACCGGACAAGATCATGTCGCAATTTATTTGCACAATGGAAACGAATACCTCGAGACAATGCTCGGCGCCTTTAAGGCTCGCGTTGCACCATTCAATGTCAACTACCGCTATGTGGCTGAAGAGTTGCAGTACTTGCTACAAGACTCAAACGCTGCGGCCTGTGTCATTCATTCCCGCTTTGCACCATTACTCGCGGAAATCCGCGCTGAACTGCCGAACCTGCGCGTCATATTGCAGGTACCCGACGCATCAGATAATCCATTGATGGAAGGAGCAGTTTGGTACGAAGAGGCCCTCAGTCGCTCGTCTACTGACAAACCCTCAGGTGGATACCACGGCGATGATCTCTACATCCTGTACACAGGAGGCACAACGGGTATGCCGAAAGGCGTCTTATGGCGTAATGCCGATGCTGTCGTTGAATGCTTTGGTGGCTCAAAGACCTCGCGCACCGTCGAGGAGTTCGTTACAGAAGCAGCGGGAAACTTTCGTGCACTCCCTAGCCCACCGTTCATGCACGGAGCAGGTCATTGGATTGCGATGCGGACATGGCTTGCTGGTGGCACCATCATCGTTCAATCGCAGCCAGATCGACTCGACGCTGACGACATCTGGGGGCTCATCGAAAAAGAGAAGGCCAACTTCCTGCTGATTGTCGGAGATGCCTTTGCTCGACCGCTACTTGACGGCCTAGCTACTTCGACACGCGACTTGTCATCGCTTCTTTCCATTTTGTCCGGCGGGGCGCCATTGTCTGCTCACCTCAAGGTTGAATTCCATCAGTATTTGCCTTCGGTGATGTTGGTCGATGGACTCGGATCGTCTGAAGCTGGCGGGCAATTGTCTCAAGTTGCAAGCGGAGATAGTTCAACAACTGGCAGTTTTCCCATGGCGCCGCAGAATCACATTTTGTCCGAAGACCTCACCAGTGAGTTGCAGGCAGGACACGAAGGTCTTGGTTGGCTTGCAAAGAGCGGCCGACTTGCCCTTGGCTATCTCAACGACGAAGTAAAAACAAAGAAGACATACCCCATCGTCGATGGGGTTCGGTATGTGGTGCCTGGCGACAGAGCACGCTTAACGGCTGACATGATGATTGAAGTACACGGACGCGACTCTGTCACCATCAACTCCGGTGGGGAAAAGATTTTCGCAGAAGAAGTAGAAGCTGCAGTCAAAGCACACCCCGATGTGTATGACTGTGTCGTCACAGGACGACCGAGCGAGAGATGGGGAAATGAAGTCGTTGCAGTTGTGCGCCTCAAAGCCGGTGCAAGCACCACCGAGGCTTCACTTCTCGAGGTGGCTCAGAAGTACATCGCTCGGTTCAAGCTGCCGAAACAGTTTGTGTTTGTAGAAACAGTCGTCAGATCACCAGCCGGCAAGGCCGACTACCGATGGGCAAAACAGATCGCTATTGATGCCGCAAACTAGAGCGGCAAGTTGCCGGTCGCACCGCGAGTGCTTCCCGTATCTGTGAATGACTTAATAGTGATTTCAGCGATACGCATTTGATGAATTTCATCTGCACCGTCAGCAAATCGCGCCCAACGTGCATTCTGCATCATGCCTGCCAACGGAGTGTCAGTTGAATAACCGAGCGCTCCGTGAACCTGAATAGCTCTGTCGATAATTCGGTTCAAGCTATTCGCGACAAAATGCTTCGACATTGATACTTCCTGACGGAAGTCCTCGCCTGCATCAATCTTTGACGCAGCATGAAGAATCATCAACTTGCACTGATAGATCTCCATTGCAGAGTCTGCGATCAGCCACTGAATTCCTTGCTTTTCTGCAAGGAGCGAGCCGTGTGAATACCGCTCAAGCGAACGCGCAACCATCATGTCAAGTGCTGTTTCGGCTTGTGCTACCCAACGCATGCAATGAGCCAAGCGAGCAGGCCCGAGTCGGTATTGTCCAAGGCGGTGACCATTTCCTCTGCCACCAAGAATCTGAGAGTCATGTACTCGAAGATCATCGATAACGATCTCTGAGTGACCGGTTGCGCCATGCATGGTCTCGATTTCGCGAACATCGTTCCATCCCTTTGAGGGAAGGTCAATGATGAAAGCAGTATTTGCTCCTCGAGACCCTGGTGGAACATCCATCTCGGTACGAGCGATGAGAATTGCAAATTTTGCACGACGCGCACCAGAAATAAACCACTTGTGACCATTGAGAATCCATTCATCGCCATCTTTGATTCCATTTGTACGAATCAAAGTCGGATCAGATCCGGCCACTTCTGGTTCAGTCATCGCGAAACACGATGAGGAAACGCCATTGAGAAGCGGCTTTAAATATTTTTCCTTCTGCTCATCGGTAGCCCAATGAAGCAGAGTGTGCATATTTCCCTCGTCAGGAGCCGAGCAGTTGAATACCCACGGTCCGACGCGAGTCTTTGCCGATTCTGCCTGCACCATTGCTAAAGCAACATGACCAAGGCCCATGCCGCCCCATTCTTTTGGCATGTGAGGAAGCCAGAGTCCTGCTTCCACTGCTTTCTTTCGAAGGATGATCAATTCGCGAACATACTCGCTGTGCTTTTCAGGCGCCAGGTCATCGCGATGACCGAACGGCTCCATGGCTGGCTTAATGACATTGTCAACAAAGTCACGCACGCGGTTGCGAATCTCTTCATGCTCGGGGGCCAGAGTAAAATCAATCATGAGGGGTCCTCCTAGTAGATCCAGTGATAGTCCATTCTGCTGTGCCGTGACCAAAGTCGGCGAGTCGTACTTGGGTGTCGTCCCCTGCCACCAATAGCCTTACATCGTGAACCCATCAGAACCCCAGACTCCTTCCTCATGGGATACCTCATCTCTGCCTCAGGGTGAAGATAAATCACAGATGGTACGCAAAATGTTTGATGCCATCGCTCCGCGTTATGACCTTGTCAATCGAATCATGACCTTTCGCCTAGACACTCGGTGGCGGCGCAGAGCAGTACGAGATCTTGCTCTACCAGCGAACTCCATTGTGCTCGACTTGGCTGCAGGTACCGGAGACCTATGCATCGACCTGCGACGTGCGCACCTGCGACCAATAGCCATTGATCTATCTTTTGGCATGTTGTCGAATGACCGAAGCAACGCACCGCGAGCCCAGGCAGACATTTTGCGTTTGCCTATTCCTTCTCACTCGATTGACGGAATTATTTGCGGTTTTGCACTGCGAAACTTAGTTGATCTTGAAGTCTTCTTTGCTGAATGTGCCCGGGTGATTCGTCCAGGCGGTCGCATTGCACTTCTCGATGTTGGCGTGCCACATAACCCGCTGATTCGCTTCGGTAACAACATCTATTTCGGCAAAGTCGTGCCCCGAATCGGAGCCCTTCTTAGCGATGCGGCTGCCTATCGTTACTTGCCACGCAGCATTGCGTATCTTCCAGACAGGTCTGTATTAGTAGCCCAACTCCAACGAGCAGGTTTTGCTGATGCAGTGCATAATCAGTTATCAGGCGGACTCACTCAACTGATGGTTGGCACACGTAACAACTCATGATATTTCGCACGGCAACACTGACAGACCAATTTGACTTGAACACAGTGTGTCGCGGAGACGGTTACCTTTTTGTTCGTGACGGTGTCGGTGTTGCCGGACGTGATGCTCTTCAGACCGTCTCAGAGCGCGAAGCCATGACTTTCTTACAATCGCTCAGACCGAGCCGATTGTCAGATTCCTGCATTGCCTATAGTGGCCCGATTCTCTTTTCTCTCGTCCCCTTCTCCCCGTCGCAACCAGCGGAATTCATTTTGCCTCGCATCGTGTTTCGAAAGACGCAAGACCAAGTCCCAACAATCACCCTGATTGGAGACTCAGAAGACGACCTCACAGATGACAAACTTGATCAAGCTGTTGCTGTGGCTATCAATGCCTCTCCACCGCGTCCGCATAGCAATTCATATCGGGTCGCGCCTAAAACCGCTGTCGGCCACTATCTCGATGCGGTAGTACAGGCGCGAGATGCAGTGCGAGCGGGTGTCATACAGAAGGCTGTCATTGCTCGCGACATCGAAGTTCATGCTGATGACCCCATTGATGTCCACGCCATCTTGCTTCGGCTTCGAGCATCCTTTGGTTCCAGTTACCGCTATTGCGTGAACAACATCATCGGAGCATCTCCGGAACTATTGGTATCTGTGCATGGATCAACGGTCAGTAGTCATCCGTTGGCAGGCACGGCGCCACGCACGGGAGACCAAGTGACCGACACACGTCTCGCAGAGGAACTGGTAGCGAGCACCAAGAACCAAATCGAACACAGAATCGTCATCGACATGGTGCACGACACGCTGTTGCCCTTTTGTTCGTATCTTGATTGGGAATCTGAACCATCGGTAGTTACGGTCGCAAACGTTCAACACCTCGGAACTGCAATCGAAGGCGCGTTAACGGACCCGCCTACACACGTCTTTTCACTTGTACGAGCACTGTGTCCAACGCCGGCATTAGGTGGCCATCCGTCTGCTGCGGCCCTTGCCTTTATTGAAAAAGTAGAAGGAGTCAATCGCGGTTACTACGGGGGCGCGGTGGGATATATGGATGCACAGGGCGATGGAATTTTCGCAGTAACTATCCGTTGCGCCGAGATGTCTGCTGATAAGCGCATAGCTCGCCTCTTTGCGGGAGGCGGAATTGTTGCAGACAGTGACCCGTACGCAGAATTGGCAGAGACGCAAGCCAAGTTTCAGGCCATGCTTTCAGCAATTGTTAGGCCCTAGCCTCCACTGCAGCAACCACTGCTGATTGCAAAGCCTCATGTTGAGAAACATTGATAAATCGATCACACGGAACCTCGATCAGACGTGTTCCACCGCGTTGAAGATTTGTCTCAAGTTCTTTTAGAGTGGTCACACGCTCATAGGTGATGCCGTGGGTCGCAGCCAAGTGTTCGAAGGATGCTCCGTGTGGAGTTCCATACAGAAGTTCAAAGTCTGAATTGCTGACAATTTGTGCCTGCGGAAGAAAAGAAAAGATGCTTCCACCATCGTTGTTAATGACAACAATTGTGAGGTCAACATTACGCCGACTCAATGCCCACAAACCATTTGAATCATGAAGACACGCAACGTCTCCGATGAGAACCGTAACGCGAGCTTTTGTAGCCAGAGCAACACCCACAGCAGTACTAATCACTCCGTCAATACCGTTCGTGCCCCGATTGGAATGCACAGTTACACCAGACGTTGTAGTGCCAAACCATTCCACATCTCGTATCGGCATAGACGACGAAACAACTAGATGCGACCCGACGCTCATTGCGGATGTCACTGTTCGTGCTGCAGACGGCTCACTGAAGTTCTCAGAAGTCCAGGTGGATATCGCTTCCTGTGCCACCATCTCAGCACTCGTCCAGTCGGTCATCCATGCCTTGTCACATGGTGTTCCCGCCATTGCTAGAGATCGTGTCGCAATTGCGACATCTCCGATAATCGTGTACTCAACCTTGTGGTCAGGATCAGTCACCATTTCGGAGGCGCGCAACTGAATTACTCGACAATCATTTTTCGCTACCCACTGAGCAAGAACTTTGGAAGCGGGAGGAGCACCAATGCGCAACACCACTTCTGGAATATGAGACGCCGCAAACACTTCAGACCGCAAGATTGCATCAAAGCCGATGATCACCGAACTGTTCTGTTCACGAACACCGCTAACGGCATCGGCAAAAATTGGCCATCCCAGCGACTCGGCCAACAACAACACATCACGACTTGCACCACGTCCCGCAATGATGATTCCACGACGCCCACTAATGGCTTCCACAATTTCTGACAGATCCTGATTTTCAGCGGCTCCGAGTCGGATGATGTCTGACCATCTCTTTTCTCGAGACGGCGGCATATCAATCACTTCACCAGTGAGTGGTTCGCGGAAAGGAAGATTCAGATGCACCGGCCCAGGTCGAACTCCTACAGATACCTGCACGGTGCGAGCAGCTAGAGAGCGCCACGTAGATGCGGCGTCACGTGAAGGAACACCGGGGTCATTAAACCACCGAACTGCAGAACCAAACAAATGTGTTTGGTCAATCATTTGCGCAGCTCCAACATCACGCAACTCTGGTGGACGATCAGCAGTGCACACAATCATGGGCACATCACTCTGATGTGCCTCTACTACCGCACCATGAAAATGAGTGGCCGCTGTCCCGGATGTACAGAGCAGTACCGCAGGGAACCCAGACGCCGTACCTATTCCCAATGCGGCAAAGGACGCACTGCGTTCGTCGTGAAAGACATGTACCTCGATGGCCCCACTCTGTGCCAAAGCAACAGCAAGAGGAGTGCTGCGACTGCCAGGAGCGACCACTGCGTGACGCACCCCCTGACGTGACCATTCGTCGACCAAGGTTGCGCAAAATGTGGCTGCAGTGTCGCCAGAAGAACTCATGTCACCTATCGTGTCACTTATGCGTGTAGAAATCTGGTCCGACGTCGTATGCCCTTGGTGCTTCATAGGAAAGCGTCGGTTTGACAACGCCATAGAAGTGCTTCGACAGAAGGGCATTACCGAACCCATTGAAGTGGTCTTCAAGGCATACCAACTCGACCCCTCAGCCCCCGTCGGACAGCCAACCCCCGTCGTAGAGGGGTACGCCAAGAAGTTTGGTGGCCGCGAGCGAGCAGAACAGATTCTCCAACATGTGACCAATGTTGCAGCAGCAGACAACATCGAATTCAACATGGACATCGCATTGCGAGCAAACACCATCCTTGCCCACCGTGCATTGCATTGGGCGCTTGAACATCACGGGGCAATCACTCAAGGCGTTTTTAAGGAACGACTCATGAAGGCGTACTTTACCGATGGCCTAAATGTTGGCGATGCAGATGTTGTTGCTCAATGCGCAACGGATGTCAATTTGGATGGCGAAGCAATTCGAGCCTGGCTTGATACCGATGAAGGCTTTGACGCAGTACAAGAGGATTTACAGGGTGCAGCCATGCGAGAGATAACAGCGGTTCCTTCGTTCGTGATCGACGATCGTTTTCTTATTCCCGGAGCCCAAGACGTAGACGTCTTTGTCAACGTGTTAGAACGAGCGTTGACCCGTTGACCTCTCCACACGTCACATTCCTTCACGGTTTTACTCAGACGAAAGACTCGTGGTCTCCTGTATTGCAACTCATGCAAGCCGAGTACACGCCATTGTGCCTCGATGCGTCAGGCCACGGAACCAACAAAAACGGTGCATGTTCACTTCCCCAGTGCGCTGATGACATTGCCCTTGCAATGAAGCCCGGGATTTTGGTCGGGTATTCAATGGGCGCACGAATGGCGCTCCATGTGGCTCTCCAACACCCCCAGATGGTTTCGCAGTTAGTTCTCATCAGTGGCACACCGGGATTAGCCACACTGGCTGAAAGATCTGCTCGACTGCAGAGCGACAATGAACTGGCTGACCACATAGAAAAAATTGGCACATCAGCTTTTATCGATGAATGGTTAGCACTACCTATATTTTCAGGATTGTCGGACCAAACAAATCAAAGAAACGACCGTATTCGCAATACTGCCAAAGGTCTCGCAGATTCCTTGAGGTTTGCGGGTACCGGCACACAAGAGCCGCAATGGTCGAATCTGCATCAACTATCCATGCCAGTACATCTCATTGTTGGCGAACTAGATAACAAATTCAGAACTATTGCAAAGGACATGCAGCCACTTCTTCAATCATCGGAAATGAAGGTTGTCCCGAACGTCGGTCATACCGTCCATCTTGAGGACCCAGCCACTACTGGGCGGATTTTGGATTCAATAATTTTACGACACGATTGACAGCGCTATGCCTGCGCCGAACGTAATACCCAGTACCAATTGCGCACGACCAACATTGCCCAGAACAATTATCAGATCTTTCCCTTTCGCTCCGCGCGACAAAGCCTCAAGTGCTGGTCGAAGCACCACGATTCCTACTAACCCGAATAGCGCATAGGCCCCCAACAGTGCTGACGTGGCACAAATGGAAAGACCGGCAAGAATCACTAACGCAGCAAAAAACTTTCGGGTGTTGGCGTCGCCTAACTTGACTGCAAGAGTATTTTTCTCGGCAACTGTGTCACCGGGAATATCTCGCAGATTATTGATTACAAGCAGAGAACTTGCGATACACCCGACGGCAACACTTGCCACAAGCCCCGCAACAGTGAATTCTTCAGCGACAACAAATTCAGTCCCCGTTGTAGCCACAACTCCGAAGAAAATAAAGACAAACACTTCACCCCATCCCGCGTAACCGTATGGTCGAGGCCCCCCTGTATAAGTCCATGCAGCAAGAATTGCTGCGGCTCCAACTAACACCAACCACATCGTGGTCATCAAAGCGAGTGCCAATCCAGCACACGCTGCGATACCAAACATGAGAAAAGCAGCCTGCTTAACATGGGAGGCCGTGGCTGCGCCTGAGCCAACTAGGCGCAATGGACCAACGCGAACGGCGTCAGTCCCTTTCACCCCATCTGAATAATCATTGGCGTAGTTGACGCCCACTTGTAACGCAAGACTGACAACGCCTGCTAGTACGCCTCGCCACCATACGGGACTCATTGCCCCGCTTGCGCACGCAACTCCCACAAGCACAGGCACGATCGCTGCTGGCAATGTACGAGGCCTAGCACCGATTATCCATTTCTTCCATCCGAGAGTTGTGGGGTTTATTGGCGAAGTCATGTCTCTAGTGTCGCACGAGTCGTACGCTAGATGCGTGAACGAGTTGGTATGTCTTGACATGGCAAACAGCCAACTCTTCGTTGACCGACTCTCGCGGGCTTGGGACAACAATGATGCGGTCTTCCCTCTCGACCAACGGCTTCCTCTGCCGGCACGACAACACATTCTCAACGCGGTGAAGCCAACAATCATTGCAACGCCTGAAGGAGACACGCGCGTTGAGGGTCAACCGGTGGAACCGGGCGATGCCATCGTCGTGGCAACTAGTGGCACATCTGGTGTTCCAAAAGCAGCCGTATTAAGAATGTCCGCTGTAGAAGCAAGTGCACGAGCCACCACTGAATATCTCAATGTCACATTGCGTGACACGTGGCTTGCATGTCTTCCCCCGTCGCATGTTGGTGGACTTTCCGTCATCACGCGTTCTCTCATCATGGGAACGTCACTTATTGCCGTACCGAATTTCTCTCCCGACTCGTATGTGGAAGCAGCACAGAACGGTGCGACTCTCGTCTCGCTGGTTTCTACAGCTCTCCAAAGAATCGACCCCACCTTGTTTCGTGCAATCGTCTTGGGCGGTTCTCGCCAGTCGTCACAGTTACCGCCAAATTGCATCACCACATACGGGCTAACGGAAACCGGCAGCGGGGTCGTATACAACGGCAAAGCTCTTCGTGGCGTCGAACTGGAGATACGGGAATCAATTGTGTACGTACGAGCTCCAATGTTGTTGCGTGCGTATCGTGATGGCTCGGTCCCGCTAGACAGCAACGGTTGGTTCTGCACCAGAGACAGAGGGACACTTTCCGAAGATGGCGTATTGAGCATTGAAGGACGCGAAGACGACCTCATTATTACCGGCGGAGAGAATGTCTGGCCAGAGATTGTCGAAGACGCACTGCGCAACTTCCCATCGATTACAGACCTCTGCGTCGTTGGCGTCTCAGACCCTGAATGGGGTCACGCTGTTCATGTTTGGATTGTCACCACGGACGCACGTCTTATTTCTCTCAAGGCAGTACGAGAACATGTGAAACAGACCCTGCCTGCGCATTGCGCACCACAAAAAATACATATCGTGACCGAGATTCCACGAACTGCCCTGGGTAAACCTCAACGCTCAATACTCGTTGAGCGCCTGCAGACGTCTTAGCCAGCGTTTGATGTGCCGAGTCCCGCGCCACCATCGATGACGTATGTCTCGCCGGTAATCCAACTTGCAGAATCAGAGGCCAGGAACGTTGCTAGGTTTGCAATGTCTTCTGGTTCTCCCAAGCGCTTCAACGGCACGGTCGCAGCAATCTTGTCTCCAAAGTTTTCAACCAAGAAACCGGCGAAGTCAGTTTTGACTAATCCAGGTGCAATTCCAATCACCCTGTTTGGACCAATTTCGCTCGCAAGCTGACGAGTGAAATGGATCAACGCAGCTTTGGTCAAGTTGTACACGCCAAGGCCACCACCGTCTGTGCGCAACCCACCCACTGAAGCAATATTGATAATGACGCCAGGGTTTTCTTTGAACGAGGCTTCATACGCAGCCTGTGTCCACTGCAGGGGGGCCTTCAAGTTGATTTGGAACGTCTTGTCGTAACGACCTTCGTCAACGCCCATTGTTGGTCCGTAATACGGATTCGTTGCGGCGTTGTTCACCAAAATGTCTAGGCGTCCGAACTTTGCGATGGTTTCACGCACGACATCGGTAGCAGCGGTTGGGTCTCCGACATTTGCTTGACGAATTGCCACTTCCCCATCAATACCGTCCATGGCGGACTCTTCAATTTTTCGGGACACCATCATGACGCTTGCGCCTGATTCTGCGAACGTCTTAGCGATTGCAAGACCAATTCCCCGAGATGCACCCGTAACGAGTGCGACTTTGCCTTTTAGTGAAACTTCCATTTCGCCAAGTTACAGAAATAAGTGGTCAGGGACGTTACTCAATACCAATTGTGGGCATCAGGCGAACTTCAGTGATACGACGTCCTTCGAGTGCCTCAACAACGAATCGCCATCCCTCAATCTCTAAAGTTTCGCCCACCACCGGGACATGCTCGAGAACTCCGAACAGGAAGCCACCTACAGTGTCGAACTCTGTATCCGGCAGGTCCACGTCGAAATGCTCATTGAAATCTTCGATCGACATACCGGCATCCACTAAGGATTCACCATTGGGCAAATTTCGAACGTCAGGAACTTCGTCATCATGCTCATCAACAATCTCGCCGACCAATTCTTCGAGGCAATCTTCAAGAGTTACTAATCCGGTGATGCTGCCGTACTCATCAGCCACGATGGCCATATGAAAATGATCACGTTGCATTTCTCGCATTAGTTTCGCTACCGGTTTATTTTCCGGAATCACCACAGCTGTGCGAACAAGGGAATCAACAGGCTCGGCTCCGAGTCCTGTGCGAATGGCCTTCATGATGTCCTTTGCATACACAATTCCAAGTACGTCTTCATTGTCTTCTTCGTCATTGCGCATGACGGGAAGTCGACTGACACCGTGTTCGAAAGCTTCATCAAGGGCCATATCTAACGTCTCACCAGAATTAACACTGACGATGTCGGGACGAGGGCGCATGATCTCACGAACAATGGTGTCACCAAATTCAATAATGGATTCAATCAACGCACGCTCTTCATGCTCAATGACTTCATCTTCCACAGCGGCTTCAACCATGCCGAGGAATTCTTGCTCTCCAATAAAAGGACCTTGCTCTAATCCTTTTCCTTTTACGACAATATTTGTCAAACCAATTAGGGCTTGAGAGATCTTTGTTAATGGATAGAAACCGACCACCAGCGCAACACAGCGCGACGTCGACAGTGCAGCTCTGTCTGAATGAAGAATTGCATAGGTTTTTGGCACGGCTTCTGCAAATACAAAAAACACGACAACGTTCAAGATGACACCAATCGCAACTCCAGTCGGCCCGAACAGACGGCCTGCTACTACTCCGGTCAACGTTGCTTGCACTGTTTG
>CAMDBY010000013.1 GCA_945889575.1 Bifidobacterium breve | reverse complement strand
CGCCATACGCCATCAATCTTTTCTTCGAAATGACGCGCCCGTGCGTAACTCAATGCTTCAACGCCTGATTGCAGTTTGCACGCTTTGCGACCGATGTGAAACCCTGTCGCTTTGTCACGTGATGCGCGGGGCACGCATACATGTACCCCACCAATTGCGTCGACTATCTGTTTGAAACCAGAAAAGTTAATCTCGACGTAATGATGAATCGGCACATTCAAGGCACGTTGCACCGTGCGCACTAAAACATCAGCACCGCGCTGATACGCGGCATTGACTTTTGCGAATCTGTCGTTGTCAGACATACGTACCCACAAGTCGCGCGGAATTGACATCATCGAAACTTGTTTTGCTTTGGTGTCGTACCGCACAAGAATCAACGTGTCTGAACGCATGCCTGGGTTTGCTTCCTCAGTTCCCACTGTCGCAAAATCTTCATCAGATGGGTCGGCACTGGCTCGGGAATCTGAACCTACTAACAAGAAATTTTCCACGCCGTCAGTCGGTGGCGACAATGCAGGAGTTGCTGCAGGCACCCGACGAACAGAATCAAGATGCGAATTCGTTGCCCGCACAATGCCGAGCGCTCCAGCCAGTGACATCACCAAGGCCACGCTCGCCACAAGCATCCATCGAGGGGTCCCCGCAAGTCGCGAGAATTTTCCATCGGTCAGCACATGACCACGGTAGTCAGTCTGAGGCGGGTCGGAGATGCACTACGTCAGCTGTGTCAATTCGATGACTTATTGCACAGTCATCGAGAATCACTAAACGACCATCAGGTTCCACCGTGAGAGCACGACCAATGATGTGTTCACCATTCGGCATCTCGGCTCGTACCTGTGTTCCAACCGTCGCAAGGTTGGCCAGATACTCCTCGTGCATTGCGTCATCGTCAAGCATCAAGAGCCGATCAATCTCAGGAAGCATTGCTGCAAGAAACTCATCGGGCGTCACTGCACGTGTCCAGCCACAACTAGCAAGAGACGCTGCACCAGGTGGTGCCCATGACAGATTGCATCCAATGCCCACCACAACGAACGGCACGCGCCCACGGTCGTCAACAGGGGCTGCTTGAGCCAAGATGCCAGACAACTTGTCCTGTCCCACCAAAATGTCGTTTGGCCACTTCAGTTGTGCCTGCACGCCGCATAATTCACGTGCCGCGATGACTCCCGACAGCGCCACGGCTTGAGTCAAAACGTGAAGGTGTGCCGGAATAGTGCGAAACAACAGTGACACCAGCAGGTTGGCCCCGCGAGGCGCCTCCCACGTGCGGTCTAAGCGTCCGCGGCCCGCCGATTGGAAATCCGCCCTCAGAACACTGCGGTCGGGCGCTCCGAGAACCCCCGCAGCCATGAGGTCAGCGTTAGTGCTTCCTGTCTCGGAAACGGTCTGAATGAGCCATGGGCTCGATGAGTTAGTAATTGAGGGGTCCACTAGACAAAGATTGTCACCTGTGCTGAAGAAAATCCTTATCGCCAATCGCGGCGAAATCGCCGTCCGAGTAATCCGAGCTGCCCGAGAGATGGGAATTGCCACCGTTGCGGTCTATTCCGAGCTCGATCGCAATGCCCTTCACGTACGTCTCGCCGATGAGGCGTATGCCCTTGGCGGCCAAACAGCAGCCGAGAGCTACCTCAACACCGAAGCAATTCTGAAAGCCATCACGGACAGTGGCGCAGACGCCGTTCACCCCGGATACGGATTCTTTTCAGAGAACCCAGACTTCGCTCGCGCCATCACAGCCATGGGTGTTGCATTCATCGGGCCACCACCAGAAGCAATCGACGAAATGGGAGACAAGGTCTCTAGCCGTAAAGCAGCACTGCGCGGTGGAGCACCGATCGTTCCTGGCACAACAGAATTTGTTACATCCGCAAAAGAAATTTCTGACTTCGGAAATGAACACGGTTGGCCCTTAGCAATCAAAGCTGCATTCGGTGGCGGCGGACGCGGCATGAAAGTTGTGCAGTCTGCCGACGAAGTACAAGCAGCAATGGATTCAGCACAACGCGAAGCTAAGAGCTTCTTTGGTCGTGATGAAATTTATATTGAGCGTTACCTCACATGGCCACGCCACATTGAAGTGCAGTTGGTCGGAGACCAACACGGAAACGTCGTCTGGATTTCCACACGTGACTGCTCTGCGCAGCGTCGTCACCAAAAACTCATTGAAGAAGCACCGGCTCCTGGTCTTCCACCAGGTGTTGAAGAAGCAATGGGTGCAGCTGCTGTTAAAGCAGCAAAGGCTGTTGGTTATTACAACGCAGGAACTGTGGAATTCATTTTTCAAGATGGAAACTTCTTCTTCCTTGAAATGAACACTCGCCTTCAGGTTGAGCACCCAGTTACTGAAGTCATCACCGGCATCGACCTTGTTGAATGGCAAATCCGTGTGGCGTCTGGCGAGAAATTGCCAATGACACAAAAAGAAGTTCTTGCTGCGCGTCGTGGACACGCAATTGAAATTCGTATCAACGCCGAAAACCCAGCAGGTGGAAAGTTCCTTCCATCACCTGGACCCATCACAAAGCTCGTTGCACCAGATGGCTTTGGAGTGCGCTTTGACGCAGGATACGAATCAGGCGATGAGATCAGCCAGTACTACGACAACCTTGTCGGAAAAGTCATTGTGTGGGGTCGCGATCGCGATGTCGCAATTGCCCGCGCAATTCGTGCACTGAAAGAAATGGTTGTGGAAGGAATCGCCACCACCATTCCTGCCGATATCGCAATTCTCGAACACCCTGACTTTGCGGCAGTGACTCACTCCACAAAGTGGGTAGAAGAAGTTCTTGACCTGTCACATATTGGTACTGCACCAATTACTCCTGCCGGAGACGACAACGAGCCACTCGTTCAACGCTCAACCACTGTTGAAGTCAATGGTCGCCGCTTCGATGTGAAGTTGTGGGTTCCTGAATCTGCTGGTGTCGCATCACCAGGCGCAAAAGCGAAAAAGCCAACACGTAGTGCTGCAGCTTCAGGTGGTGCCGGTGGCGGTAGCGGCAAGGTCGCTGTCCCGATGCAAGGAACAATCGTGAAAGTTCTTGTTGAAGTCGGTCAAACAGTTGAAGCTGGTCAAAGCGTCGTTGTATTGGAAGCCATGAAAATGGAAAACCAAATCGAAGCAGACAAGTCGGGTGTAGTGAAGGCAATCAATGTCAAGACCGGCGACACAGTCGGCGCTGGCGACATTGTCGTCATTATCGAATAGTTATTCAGCCGCATCAGCGAGGGCTTCAGCCAACGCCGGATGTACCAACAATGATTCTTCAATGTCAGTGACTTTGAGGTTCGCAGTAACTGCAAGAGCGATCACGCTAATGAGTTCTGCTGCATGACGACCCACAATTGAGCCACCCAATACTTCGCCAGTAGCTGGGTCGCTAATAATCTTCACAAATCCACGCGAGTCATTATTGATGAGTGCTTTGGCTGTTGTTGAAAATGGCACCTTCGTCACGCGAATTTTTCTGCCAGATGCGAAGGCTTCTGCTTCAGCTAAGCCCACATCAGCAATCTCGGGTTCCGTAAAGATGGCAGATGCTGCTTTGTCGTAATCAAGATGACGATGCGGTCCTTTCGGGCCACCCACAACTTGCTCAGCAACTTTGCGCCCTTGCATGGCGGCAACTGACGATAACGGTAGCTTTCCACTGACATCACCTGCTGCGTAAATGTGTTCGATATTGCTTTGGCAATGACGATTGATGGGGATGTATCCGCCATCTGTAACGACACCTACTTCTTCTAAGCCAAGACCCTCGGTATTGGGAAGAGAACCGATAGCAAGAACGACATGTGTTGTTTCAGATACGCGGCCATCATCGCACACCACACGCACACCTGTTTCTGTGCGCTCAACAGAAATGGCACGTGCACCTTTGAACAAACGTACGCCACGTGAAAGAAAGGAATCTTCCAACACTGCTGCAACTTCGGGGTCTTTGCCTGGCAGAACTTGTTGACGACTTACGACGAGAGTCACTTTTGAGCCGAACGACGCAAACATATGTGCGAATTCAACACCAGTGACACCTGAACCAATGATGGTGACGCTGTCCGGGAAACTTTGTGGTGGATAGCAATGACGTGTTGTCAGAATGCGATCACCATCTGGAGTCACAAATGCAGGAATACGCGGGCGAGAACCAGTAGAAATGAGAATGTCATCTGCTTCAAGTAGGTGCGTTGTTCCATCAGCCGCATCAACATGCACAGTGTGTGCAGAGACGAGTCGAGCGGTGCCAAGAATGACCGTGACACCTTGACTATGCAACAAGTTGTGAACATCGTTTGACAATCGTGTCTTGATGCTCTCAATACGCGACGTCAATGCTTCGACATCAACTTGCGCCGTACGGTTCTCTAATCCCATGCCGGACAATTTGCCGGTAAAGCTCATCGCGCCACCGGTCGCAATCATTGCTTTTGAAGGCACGCAATCCCAAAGATGCGCAGCGCCACCAAGAATTTCGCGCTCAATCAAGGTGACAGATACACCCCGACGAGCAGCAGCAGATGCCGCTGAATGACCCGCAGGCCCACCACCGATAATGACTAATTTTTTATCGACGTTCACGTGTGTCAGGTTATCGGTGCTGTCGTGGTGGTCGTGGTTGTTGTCGTTGTCGTGGTCGAAGTAGGGCTCGTGGTCGTCGTGGTACCAAATTGTGGAAGGGTCACTGCCAGTAAGGGAGCTTTATTCGGGCAATACCGCGATGGATACCCCAACTGATCTCGTTGTTCTCCGACATATTCAAAATGCATGCCATCTTCTGGCCAGAAATTTCCACCCCAGGCAAATCCCCACTTTCGAAAGATTCGCACCACGGCACAATTCATCTGAGGGACACCACCTTGTGGGTTTGTATCTGTATTGATGTCAAAGGCCATTCCCCACGCATGCCGAGATGGCGCTCCGAAGTTTCCGGCGAGCCTGTTGTAGCGCCCCACAAAACAACCTCCATATCGATTCGAGTTTCGTGTGTCGACAAATCGTGACAAACCGGCATTTTTTATTTCAGTGAGAGCACCTTGAATTGCGTCAACAACCATTCGGTGACAGTTGTTTCCTAATTTGATATCGGTGTAGCGCACCTTCCACGCGATGTTGCGCGATGTCCACGAGCCTGCAACAAGAATCGAACTTCCAATAGTTGGACGATATGAAAATTCTCCCAATAACTTTTTAGTAGTAGCGGTTCCCAAAGTGCCATCAGGATTCTCTCTGTCCCATGACGAGCGCAATCGATACACAGTTCCAATCGTGATGCCCTTTTTCTTTAGCCCCGCAAGCACTGAGGCCGGCGAAACTATCTGGGTAATTGCAATCTGAGAGACAGGCATTTCTCCAAGCGCTGCGGCGGCTGAACTTGACATCAGTAAATCACCCCAGTCGACAAACTCATCGGCGACTATGGCGCCAATTGTGAACGGACGCATCCAGAACTTGCGATCACGCAATATCAACACATCTCCTACTTGCGCTCCACGAACCTCGGCAGCAGTCTCACCCATCAACACTTGGCCACGCGTCAGAACGTCTGCCATTGCGTCTCCGCCAGTTCTGCGCACGTAACGAGATGAAGCAACCATGGTTGCCATGGGAATACGCCACCCCTCACCAAGACGAAGGAGATCTTTACCCCCACGTGTCTGAGCTGTCAGCGAGATGGTCGGGAATTTCAACGAGTGCGGTTCTGCGCCTCCTGCAATAACACCAGCACTGATCTTCTTCACCTCTTGCGGTGTCAAACTTGACGCTGTCGACACTGACATTGTGGGCTCAAGCCCCGTGGTCGGCAATTCACTAGATCCGACTGCAACTGCGCGAGAACTGACGGTCGACACCACCAGGGCAGTTATCGCTAGTGAAGTCCTCCATCGCACCCGTTTGACCGTAGTTGATGAATGGCTTCCCTGTTCAGTAGTTGGGCGAACTACCGTAGAGATTCTGTGAGTGATGAATCTGTAGACCTAGGAACTAGTGGCCTCGAGCAAGAGAAGGCGCGCCGACTTGGCTCGCTTGATGCACTTCGAGCCGTGGGCACTAATCCATACCCGTACCGGTTTGATCGCAGCCACACCCTTGGCGAGATTCGCAAAGAATACGGTGCCCTCGAAGCTGGCTCTGAAACCGAGACCAACGTCACCGTCGCAGGCCGAATTCTGCTGAAGCGCGACCAGGGAAAACTTATTTTCGCCACATTGCAAGACCGTGAAACTTCAATTCAGTTGTTCGTCTCGAAGGCAATCGTCGGAGATGATGCATTTGATGCCATCAACAATCTGGATCTCGGCGACTGGGTAGGCGCAACAGGCATTGTTATGACAACCCGCAAAGGGGAATTGTCAATCAAGGTCGATTCTGTAGTTCTGCTGTCAAAGGCAGTGCGGCCACTGCCCGACAAATGGCACGGACTCACCGATACAGACACTCGGTATCGCCAGCGCTATGCAGACCTCATCGGCAATGAAGAATCGCGTCGAATGTTTGCTGTTCGTCATGCAGTCATTGCTAGCTTTCGACGCACCTTGCACGAGCGCGGATTCATTGAAGTCGAGACTCCGGTACTGCACGTTGAGGCTGGTGGTGCACATGCTCGACCATTCGTCACTCATCACAATGCACTGGATATGACCTTGTATCTACGTATCGCGCTCGAGCTGCACCTCAAGCGCCTCATTGTTGGCGGCATGGAACGAGTGTTCGAAATCGGCCGAGTGTTCCGTAACGAAGGAATCTCAACGCGCCACAACCCCGAATTCACCATGATGGAGCTGTACCAAGCATTCGCCGATTACACAGACATCATGGACCTCACGGAAGTTCTGTTCGTCAATGCAGCAAACGATGCCACAGGTTCGTCCACTGTGTTGATTGATGACATTCCCGTTGATCTTGCAAAGCCATGGCGCAGAGTGCGCATGATTGACCTCGTGAAAGAAGCGACCGGAGTAGAGGTGCATCCGTCACAACCACGCGAACAACTCGTTGCCCTTGCCGAAAAGCATGGCGTCAAAGTTTTGCCGCATTTTGGGCCAGGAAAGATCATCGAAGAACTCTTTGAAGCAACCTGCGAAGCAGCCCTTCGCGAACCAACATTTGTTACCGGACATCCTGTCGAAATCAGTCCTCTTGCTCGTGTTGACCGCAATGACCCGCACCTCACAGAACGATTCGAATTGTTTGTTGGCGGACGTGAATTAGCAAACGCATATTCAGAACTCAACGACCCCGTTGAACAACGACTTCGCTTTGAAGACGAACAGAAGTCAAAAGAAGCTGGTAACGCTGAGGCTGGCTCTGTTGATGAAGACTTCTTACGTGCCATGGAATACGGAATGCCCCCAACCGGCGGCCTTGGTATCGGCATGGACCGCTTAGTCATGTTGATCGGCAACGCTCAATCAATTCGCGACGTCATCTTGTTCCCAACACTTCGCCTGGAGGCTTTCTAATGTCAGATCACGCATGGGGTGTTGGTATCGCAACGCTCGATTCACACGGAGCAACACTTGACGTGCGTTTTCGCACTGTTGGCCTTGGGAAGTTCTCTCCTGCCGACGCACCATCATATCAACCGAGTGTTGATACAGATCGTGATCGTGGCGTCGCTTTTGAAGCAGTCACTGTTGAGATTGAAATCTCCGCTGCGCCAACTAGTGCAGCAGATGTGTATTTACGCCTCAACTTGCTGTCACAGCGCTTTGTCAAGCCGCGCACTATCAACCTTGATGGTGCATTCGGATTACTGCAGAACGTTGCATGGACATCGCGTGGCCCTGTTGCTGTAGAAGCATTGGAATCTGTCGCATGGAACCTTGCGCAGCGTGGCGAACATCTCGTGGTGCATGGTGTTGACAAGTTCCCACGCATGACTGACTATGTCGTTCCTTCTGGTGTGCGCATTGCAGATGCAAGTCGCGTGCGCCTCGGTGCACACCTTGCACCAGGCACAACAGTGATGCACGAAGGTTTCTGCAATTTCAACGCTGGAACCTTGGGAGCATCAATGGTGGAAGGTCGCATCTCTGCTGGAGTCATCGTCGGTGATGGCTCAGACATTGGCGGCGGCGCATCCATCATGGGAACGCTTTCTGGTGGCGGAAAAGAAATGGTCACCATTGGCGAACGTTGCCTCCTTGGTGCAAACGCCGGTATCGGAATCAGCCTCGGCGATGACTGCATCGTGGAAGCTGGCCTCTATGTCACTGCCGGCACTGTTGTCATTGACCCTTCTGGCTCAAATGTGAAAGCCAAACTGCTTTCTGGCCAATCCAACTTATTGTTCCGCCGCAACTCATTGTCAGGCGCGGTCGAAGTAATTGCTCGCTCAGGTTCATGGGGTGGCCTCAACGCTGACCTTCATAAGAACTAATGACACCTGACGAACTTGAAACTCTAATTACTGCGCGTCGCAGCAGCCTGTTGATTGATGCGTCACGTTCCATCGATGATGCAATCATTCAGCGAATAATTTCTGTTGCACAATGGGCCCCGAACCATAAGCGCACCTGGCCACTTCGTATTGCTGTAATTACAGGAGATTCGCGTAGCACCCTTGGCAACACCATCGCTGATGCCATGGCCGCCCAGGGGGACGAAGCAATGAAAGTCACGAAAACTCGTGGAAAATTCATGCGTACACCCATTGTCATGGTTATTGCCGCAGCCATAGGTCATAGTGACAACGAAACAGAAGAGAACAAGTACGCAGTTGCAGCCGGAATACAGAACATGTTGTTGATGGCCGAGTCTTTTGGACTTGCAGCGTTGTGGGGATCTCCGGCAAAAGGCGCGAACGACGCAATCACGACGCTCTGTTCAATGAAACTCACAGACCATGTGATGGGCATTGTTTATCTTGGCTGGCCAACACAGTCAGTCGGAACTCCCGAACGTCCTACCAGTCAGATCACCTACCTCACGTAATACAAAGTGGCTGCACCGACCAAAGCAAACTTTCAATGAACTGAAAGTAAATTGCGCAACACAAGATGTCGGTTTCTTCATGGACATCTCGGAAAGTTTTTAGAATCATTTAGGTGAATACGGCGGGTGTACAGGAGAAATTGGAAATTTCTCCGCGTGACGTCGCACTCGACGGACTGCGCGCTATCGCCATTCTCCGTGTCATTACCTGGCATGCCAGCGGATGGTCGTGGACTACCTGGATCATTTCTTCCGTTCCTGCAATGTTTGTTGTTACCGGAGCACTTTTAGCGCGTTCACTGCAGAAGGCGTCTGCGTTTCAAACACTCTCGAAACGTTTCAAACGATTACTGCTCCCGTTGTGGTTCTATTCGCTTACCGTTTACCTACTCTCAAAGCACTTTCATGTTCGCACTTCTGCAGTGTGGACCTTCTTTTTGCCTTTTAGTCAACCAACTTCCCTGATATCGAATCAATGGTTCACCTCGGCAATGTGGTACTTGCGTGCATACGTATGGATCCTCATATTCGCGCCATTTATCTATTCGTTGACACGCAGGTTCAAGTCTCTCATTCCGATAGGAGGCATCATTGCTGTAATAGCGCTAGGTGTATGGAACATCGACACCGGCGGATTCGGCTGGGCAGCAGGAGACATTCTTCTGTACTCCACCTGCACTGCTGCAGGAATGGCGTGGCTTGTAGATGGACGACCATCCCCGCGAACTCTTCACTTCGCCGCAATTGCGTTTCTTGTAGGCGCGTGCGGATGGCTGCTGTACCGGCAACCGCTAGATGGTGTTGTCAATAACGATCATGTGCTGCATCTCTTCGTCGGCGGCTTCTGGACTGCTCTCCTGTTGCATTTTCCACGAACTTTGTCTTTATTTTCCACGACTGCCGTGGCTCGATTTCTCAATAGGTACCCGCTAAGTATTTATCTGTGGCATTCCATGACGGCATGGTTTTTCTGGCAATTGGTGCCGAATAAAATCCCAGCTAACGCACGAATTCTTCTCATAGTTGGTCTCACATTTGCAGCATTACCTGTGGTCACGTACCTCATCGGACTTTTTGAGCATCGGAAAACAGGTTGGTTCACATTCCTTCACGTCTCCCCTCGAGTTCTGCTGGTAGTTGCCATTGTGGTTGCTATCAATGTGGGCCCACTTAGTCGCAGATTGGATTTTGTTCGAACACCTTTGAATCAACCGCTGCCTCCATCTGCAGCGCCGAAGGTAGTGAAGATCGAAATTGAAGATGATGTGAAGAAATTTCTTGATTCATCGGCCTTCAAAGACGACACGTGGTCAATCCGCGAAACCGAAATGCAATCAATCCTCGACAAGCGCACGCAAGAAATGGGGCTTGGCAAAGCACGTGCAATTGTCGCTACCCGTGATGGCCGCATTTGGCATGGAATCTCGGGAAATATGAGAACTTTTGACCAACCAAGCTTGATCGGCAGTCTGACAAAAACATTTACCACCACATTGATTATGCAGCTGGTCGAAGAGGGTCTCATTTCTCTCGATGACCCAGTGGGTGACATGGGAATGGGATTCAAGCATGGACAAATCACCATTCGCGAACTTCTCACCCACACATCAGGGCTCTCAAAGTACAAAACGAAGAATGGATACGTTGCAAAAGGCACAACACCTATGGACGTGCTGCGCTATGTGAGTGAACAACCACTCCGAAACCCTCCAGGGTCATACGTTGACTATTCAACTTCCGGCTTTTCACTTCTCGGGTTGATACTCGAACAAAAGACTGGAAAAACTTTCGAAGAACTTTTGCGGAGCAGAATCACCGACCCATGGGGCTATGACATTTCTACTTTTCGGGGCGACTACGGGAGCATTGGATTTTCAACAGGTGGAATCATAATGACGATGGATGACCTGGCTGATTGGTCTCGTCGCTATTTCTTTGACAGAACCACAACAAAGCAGTCTTGGGATTGGTCTGTGCGTGTCACCACCGGTATGGGTACGCACGGATATTGCCCATGTCGCAATAAGTCGTTCTTGGCGCTCGGACACATCGGTGGACGAACTTTTGCATCTGTTGATGGTGATGGAACTGTCGTGATCATTGACACAACCGGAATTCTTGTTCTGAATAACTACAAGAAGACGCAAACCTTTGCGCAAGAGCTACGTCTTGTTGCGGGCAGTGGAAAGAAATACCTGTACCCATGATGAGAACTATTTCTCGCCTTCACCAACGCTCCTTATATGCCGTAGCCATAGTTCCCGGACTCTTGTTCATGCTCATTCTCGAATGGCAATCGAGTGAGAACCCGTGGGGATCACGTCGATTCACATTGTTTGACGATGCAATGATTTCAATGGATTACGGACGAACACTGGCAAAGACTGGAGAGCTTGTCTGGTTTCCTGGTGCGCCGCGTGTACAAGGATTCACGAATCCGTTATGGACACTGTGGATGGCCTTCGTTCATCTCATTGGTTTTGAAGGATCCTCTGCTGCATTGATTATCTCTCTTACGGGAATTGTTCTCATTTTCGCTTCTTCGTGGATCATCTTTGACCTAGTCCTCACATACAGCGAGGGCAACAATCGGTTGATTGCAGTACTTGCAGCAGGTTCGTTACCGTTTCTATATCCGCTTACGTACTGGACACTTCGAGGAATGGAAGTAGGAGCGCTCACATTCTTTTGTCTTCTTTTGTTACGAGCAACCGTCAACCACATTCGAGACGGCAGAGTCCGCATCAGCTTTTCCATGATTCTCCCGATCGTGCTTGGTATCGCCACGCGATTTGATTTCGCAATCTTTTGTGTTGTTGCGGTTGCAGCACTTCTGCTGTGGGGGCCTGCCTACATAAAAATGCGGCTTGTTGCCCTATACGGCGTGATCATCGTTGCGACCACTGCATCGGTGTGCCTCGCACAAAAGCTGTATTGGGGAAGTTGGTTACCGAACACGTATCACCTGAAAATGGACGGTGTCTCTCCGATTGATCGCATCTCACGCGGCCTAGCCTCTAGCGCTAAAACTTCAGCACTCTTTGCAATCATTGCTATCGCCATTATCAGCCAATTGCGGTCGACAGAGTTCCAACGGCGAGTTGTTCTCATTGCGTCAGCAATGTTTCTGGCAATGGCTGCGTACGCCGTATACATCGGAGGCGATGCATGGGAAGGCGAGATGTTGAATCGCTTCTACGCCACAATTCTTCCCCTGATCCCCCTAATAATCGGTTTGTCCTTCAACGCTGTTCGCAAACGTGCTACCCCTGCAGTGATTTCCATAGCTTTAGTACTCACAGCAGTTGGCGCCGGCGTCACAGTTAATCCTTTCGGATATTCCGAGAAGCATTTCTACGTTGTTGCGGTCGTCTCAGTAGCCATTTCGCTCGTCATTTGCCTTCTCACTTTCATCCCTCGTAACGGATATGTCGCAGGCGCAATTGTTGCGGCGATTTGCCTCATTGTCAGTGCGTATCCGATGGCGCAACAGCAAAAGAACAATGACCTTCTCCTCGCCCGCACCAATCTCTTTGTCACTGAATCTGTAGAGACCATGCGAGACACCACCGAAGCGGAGGCACGCATTGCAACCATTTGGGCAGGCGTGCCTGCGTATTATTCCAATCGAACAATGCTTGATTTGCTTGGCAAGAACGACACGTTCATTGCGACTAGCACCCCTCATGGCGACTTTTTTCCCGGGCACAATAAATGGGATTACAACTACAGCATTGGCGAACTGCAACCAGATGTTATTTTTCAAACATTTGATCGTAGAATAGAAAAAGACCTTCATCAAAGAATCGTTAATTGGGGATACAAGAAAATGTGTCCCATCACTGGCACATTCGGACCTCGGGGTTACTACTACCGCACGAACAGCACACAGATAAAATGGGGCACACTACGAGAATGTGTGTAGCTGCATTACCGCTTGATTAGGTTTGCAAACCATTCGTCAGGGTTGTCAATGCGGCCACGCAAAGAGTCCCACGTTCGCATTATACCATCGCGTCCACGTTGCGGGTGGGAAGCAATATGGTCAGCAACAGCTTGGGAACGATTCAATACTTCACCGTCTGCAACTACTTCTGACACCAGACCAAGTGCCACCATGTTGGCACCCACAATGCGATCACCCACCAGAACTACGCGGTCTGCAACTGCTTGCGAATGTTTCAAGTGCAGCCAGGCTTGACACATTGGGGCTGGAACACCCATTGCAATTTCACCTACTTGCAGAAAAGACGATTCTCCGGCAACAACAATATTTGCGGCCAATGCAAGGGCTGCACCAGCATTAATGGCATACCTTTCAAGAGCTACCACTACAGGCACGCGGCACTTATAAATCGCAGCATGCACTTCTACCCACGCGGTTAACGGTTCATTCTTTAGGTCTGCGCCTGCGATTTTCAGATCGATACCGCTACAAAATGCTCCGCCAGAGCCTGACAACAAAATACAACCAACATCAGACGGAACGTTCAAAAACGCATCGCGCAATTCAACAGCCAATTGCTGTGTGATTGCATTTTTTCGGTCCGGTCGATTCAGAACAATGTCGAGACGATTCCCCACTCGCTCAACATGCACATTGCTTTCAGTTGACATGAATTACCCCACCCTTGCAGACATGCCACCATCAACTGGCAACAAAACTCCCGTAATAAATTTCGCATCGTCCGAGGCCAGGAATAGGACTGCATGCGCTGTGTCCCATGCTGTCCCCATTTTTCCGTTAAGCGGCACGCGAGCACTGCGCGCAGTTCGTGTCGCTTCCACGGTCTGGCCCGTGTTTTCGGCAATGCCGCCGACTGCCATCGGTGTGTCCATCAAGCCTGGCAACACTGCATTACAACGAATCCCGTATTTGGCATTACTGAGCGCAGTATTCAATGTCAATCGATTCACAGCTGCCTTTGAGACTTCATACGCCAACTGTGTTGCACCAGCAAGCGAAGCCAAGGAAGAAATATTAATAATCGAACCATGTCGCTGCGAGCGCATCACAGGAAGGACAGCTTTAATAACTGACCATGTGCCCGTGAAATTTACATCAAAGGTTTTTGCGAACACTTCTTCATCTGCGATGTGCGCAGGTCCGTCACCTTTCATCCCAATTCCCACATTGTTCACAACAATGTCAATATGTCCCAAAGCGACATGAGCTTCGTTCAGCATGGCCACAACATCTGGAGCATTCGTTATGTCAGCACGTCCTGAAAATGCCGAGCCCCCAGATGCAATAATTTCTGCAGCTGTTGACTGCGCGCGTTCCAGAATTCGATCAACGCAGAAAACTACGGCACCTTCCGCAGCGCACAACAGCGCTGTTGCTTTCCCATTACCGATGGTTTCACCAGGAGTTTGCCCGGCACCAACAACAATGACTGTTTTGCCTTGTAGGCGATCACTCATACGTTGATGCTAGTTCTCGTTACCGACCGGGCTTATACGTGCCGTAGACATCACGAAGAGCATCACTGACTTCGCCAAGAGTTGCATGTGCGCGCAACGCCTCTTTCATAGGAATCAGGATGTTGTCTGTTCCACGTGCTGCAACACGAATTTCTTCAAGAAGTGCAGTGACCTTTGCGTGATCACGATTCTCTTTGAACTTCTTCAGACGTGCCAGTTGACCTACTGCAAGACTCGGGTCAATTGGGAACACATTCGGTTCCCCTTCGCCTTCCACGGTGAACTTATTGACGCCCACAATGACACGCTCATCGTCATCAATTGACTTTGTGTACTCGTACGCACTTTGTTCAATTTCGTCCATTTGGAAGCCAGCTTCAATGGCGTCAACAGCACCACCCATCGCATCAATGCGTTCGATGTATTCCCAGGCAAGACGTTCCACTTCATCCGTCAACGATTCAACGAAATATGACCCTGCAAGTGGGTCTGGAGTATCAGCTATTCCACTTTCGTATCCGATTACTTGCTGTGTGCGTAATGCAATACGCGCAGCTGCTTCAGTGGGAAGACCAAGAGCTTCGTCGTAACCATTCGTATGCAAACTTTGCGTACCACCCATTACTGCGGCCATTGATTGCAGCGCAACGCGCACCACGTTGTTCAGTGGCTGCTGAGCTGTCAGCGTGCTGCCACCTGTTTGTGTGTGGAAGCGTAATAATTTGCTCGATTCCTTCTTTGCACCAAAACGCTCGGTCATGATCTTGTGCCACATGCGACGGCTTGCGCGGAACTTTGCCACTTCTTCGAAGAAGTTGTTGTGACCATTCCAGAAGAATGACAATCGTGGTGCAAAATCATCGACATCGAGTCCTGCATCAACTGCTGCCTGTACATATGCAATGGCATTTGCCAAAGTAAACGCGATTTCTTGTACCGCAGAACTTCCTGCTTCACGAATGTGATACCCAGAAATGGAGATGGTGTTCCATTTCGGAATGTTCTGCGCGCAATAGGCGAAGATGTCAGTAATGATGCGCATCGAAGGACGCGGTGGGTACACGTATGTACCGCGAGCGATGTATTCCTTCAACAAGTCGTTCTGAATTGTCCCGCTAATAGCAGACGACGGTACGCCTTGCTCTTCTGCAACCAATTCGTACATCAACAACAGAACAGCAGCAGTTGAGTTGATGGTCATTGACGTTGACACTTTGTCAAGCGGCAAATCCTTCAACAACATGCGCATGTCTTCGATGGTGTCGATAGCAACGCCTACTTTGCCGACTTCGCCTTCGCTACGAGCGTGGTCAGAGTCGTACCCCATTTGGGTCGGTAGGTCGAACGCACATGACAGTCCTGTTTGGCCCGCTTCAAGAAGAAACTTGAAACGCTGGTTGGTTGATTCAGCAGAGCCGAACCCCGCGTACTGACGCATGGTCCACAATTTGCCTCG
>CAMDBY010000012.1 GCA_945889575.1 Bifidobacterium breve | reverse complement strand
TCAGTTGATTGACGGAATCACTTCACGTATTGAATGCGCCACAGCCACTTTGGCGCCATGTACTGGCATTGCGGGAACTGCCCATGTGTGCTTAGAGAATCTTGAAAGCGAATCATTGTTGTACCTGTTAGATGAGGCAAGTGTCTGTGTGTCAGCTGCATCGGCGTGTGCAAGCGGGGCCATGGAGCCATCACACGTACTGGCAGCCATGGGTGTTTCGCGTGAACGCATTAAAGGCTCATTGCGTTTCAGTCTCGGACACACCACCACCGAAAGCGATGTTTGTGCTGCAATCGATGCAACAATTGCTGCAGCAGCACGACTGGGGGCGGTGACATCATGAAAGTTCTTTTAGCTATGTCTGGTGGCGTTGACTCGTCGGCCGCAGCACTTGTGTTGCGTGATCAAGGTCATGATGTTGTCGGAGTCACCATGCGTTTGTGGGGCGGCGAGAGTGACACGGGTTGTTGTTCAGTATCTGACGTTGATGACGCTCGCAGAGTGGCACAACAAGTGGGCATTGACCACCTGGTATTCAATTTTTCTGAAGAATTCAATGAACATGTAGTTGAGCCATATGTGGCATCACACGTGCAAGGCACAACCCCGAACCCGTGTATTGAATGCAATCGACATTTGAAATTCGACAAACTCATTGAACGCGGCCGGGCATTGGGCTTTGATGCAGTGGCTACTGGTCATCATGCACGGGTCATTGATGTTGATGGCACCTTGCGGTTGGCGCGTGGTGCAGATGCTGCGAAAGATCAGAGCTATGTGGTGCATATGTTGTCTGCTGAAGATCTGGCCTATGTCATGTTCCCCGTTGGTCATATGCAGAAATCAGATGTGCGTGAATTAGCTACATCTGGTGGTCTTCGCACTGCAGCAAAACCTGACAGTCAAGATGTGTGCTTTATTGGTACCACCATTGGCCGTGCTGGTTTCTTGGAACCACGGCTTACGTTTAACGCGGCAACGGTTGTTGATTCGACCGGTACGCAAGTGGGTGAAGTGCCAGCGGTTGAGTTAGTAACACTTGGTCAAAGACGCGGTCTCGGACTTGGCGGTGGTGACAAGCGATATGTGGTGGCAGTTGATGTGCCATTGCGCCGTGTTGTTGTTAGTGATGAATCTGAATTGTTCATATCCCATACATCCATAGGCACCTTGTCATGGCCGTATTCAACTGATGTGTCCACAATTTCATCTCGTGAAATTCTTGTGCAAGGAAGTGCTCACGGTGAACGTTCTGCTGGCACTCTCACGGTCACCGGCGATAGTGCTGTTATTGCTTGGTCGCGACCAACTCGCCGTATTTCACCGGGACAAACAGTGGTCTTTTACGATTCCACCGACATGGTCGTACTTGGCGGCGGAATAGTTACTGAGTAATTGCTGAAAGCGCAGCATTTAGCCTGCGCGGAGCAATACAGAACATCTTCACGTGTAACGCTTCTGTTGTGCCTAGTGCTTTTGCAGTAATTGCTGACAGAACTACTTTGTCAGCTTCTGTTAACGCGATAGTGATGCGATCGCCGACAACTCCGCCTGTTAGGTCTGCTGCTTCGCCGACATCAGACGTACGAGTAACTGACAATATTTTCCTTGAATGCGCCATGATCGTTTCGTGTAACACCAAATGATCATGCACCACGATGCCAACGGGAACCAGAACTAGCCATCTGCGGGCAAGACGGTGCAGTCGTCGTGGAATAGTTCGTGACAAAAGGATTCCAATGGCTACGAGAACTGCCCCAAATATGTATTGACGTGCCGCAAGAAAAAGGCTTCCGCCAATAAGTGCTGCGGTGTACAACAACCAGGCGATGACGGCGGGTACAACATAGGGAAGCGGTGTGCGTAGTGCAAAGCGCGTCTCATCTCCGTATGCGCCACCTTGCACCATGGCGTCCACAAACACTGGCGACGTACACACAATGAGTGCAACAACAGAACAGAAAACCGCTAACGGCTGGCTGGCCACAACAGATACGACAACCGACAATGGAACCACCGTGCGCATGATGGTAAGAGATATCGGCGATGGAACAAGCAGTGAAGCTCCAACACCTGTCCACAAGAACCATCCCCACGTAAGAACGACCCATGCCACTGAACGAGATGCATCGTCAGCAATGGTCTGCCACGGTGATGAGAGTGCAAGTGCCACCCACGCAGCCATGGCCACAGAGTTCAACACGCGTTGGGGTTGAAGCCAGGGGTGTTGAGCCATATCTCTAGCCTTGCCTGCGGGTGCTCCTTGAGGAGAATTTTCCGATTCGTTTCCCAGTAAGCACTACTGATACCAATGGGTAAGAGCTTTTCTGCTCGTATGCCATCGGAGGACAGGTGAATTCAGACAACAGCCGTTCGCCACGTCCTGGCGCCACCTTCGGCGTTGGCAGTTTGCCGCACCGCAGTGTGTCGGCTGCGCTTGATTTTGTATGGCGCTCGACCGACGTTGTGACTATTCCGTCCCTTCCTCGACGGTCTCCGGCAGAGGGAATGATTGCTCAGGCACTTGTAGGTATTGAAGGTGTCTCTGTTGGTCAATACGGTGGTATCAGTGTTGACGTGTCATCGCTCGACATTGATCAATTCATTACAACCGATTTGAATTCCGATGCGTACGGATCATTCCTTGCGTTCCTTGAAAGTTTTCCTGTTCGCAATCCCGGCATACACACAGTGAAGTGGCAATTCGTCGGACCAGTGACGTTAGGTATTGCGCTAGTACGTATTGGGCTTGAGCCTCGTATTGCATTTCCACTCGCGCTTCAAGCAGTGCGTGCGCACGTCAGTGCTTTGCAAGAAGAAGTTGCTCGTGTGTGCAACGGCGTCACTCAGATCATCATGCTTGATGAACCATCAATGTCCGAAGCGCTGGAACCTGGGTTTTCCATTTCGACAGAAGAAGTTATCGATTATATTTCCGGCGCATTGGCCGCAGTAACAAGTGGCAATATCAGTGGTCTGCATTGTTGTGGCAGAACAGACTGGGGCGCAATGCTTGCAACTGGCGCAAATGTTTTGTCTGTTCCCGTGCCGTCTCCTTCACATGACGAAGAAATGGGGGAGATGTTGGTGGCAGCGAGCCGTATCTCAGATCATCTTGATCACGGCGGCCGCATTGCGTGGGGCGCCGTGCGCACGGATGGACCTATTGCGATCAGTGCTGAGCGCCCTTGGAAATCTCTCATGGAAGTCATGTGTGCATTAGTCAAAGCCGGTGTTGACCCGCTGCTTGTTCGCCGGATGAGCTACATCACTCCAGCCTGTGGACTTGGCTCACACACTGATGGCGTCGCGGAACGAGTGTTTTCTCATGTTCGCAATGTGTCCATGAAGGTGGGCGAACAAGCCACGGCCTCTCGTTTGACACTTGGCTCATAGCCCACCTGGGTGCGGTACCCCTTTAGTAGTTTGTAGGTGATGTCGCGCACACCTTCTCCAAAGAATCGCATAGAAGAACTGCGTGAGCAGGTGCAGTATCACAACGCCCGTTATCACGGTCACGACGACCCTGAAATCAGTGACGCCGAATTCGACCAGTTAGTAATCGAATTACGTCAGCTTGAAAATGATCATCCCGAATTAGTTGATGATTTGTCGCCAACGCTTTCGGTTGGTTCTCTGGCCATCACCACGTTTGACCCTGTAGTGCACCGGGTGCCTATGACTAGCCTTGATAACGCCATGGACGAAACGGAATTGCGCGCATGGGGTGATCGAGTGGCGAAAGGGCTTGGCGATCAGGCGGTCCGGTATGTGTGTGAGCTGAAGATCGATGGTCTTGCTATCAGTATTCGGTATGAAAATGGCTCACTTGTACAAGCTGCTACTCGTGGTGATGGCAAAGTGGGCGAAGACGTCACCGCAAACGTGGCAACTATCTCGTCGTTGCCGAAACACGTTGCATCTGCACCTGAAGTAGTGGAAGTCCGGGGCGAGATCTTTATGTCAATTGCTGCGTTTGAAAAACTTAAAGCAGAACGTGAAGCAGAAAATCTTGAACGAATTAGTAATGGTCGCGCTCCTCTTCCCGTGCCCGTAAATCCGCGTAATGCTGGTGCTGGCAGTTTGCGACAAAAGGATCCCACAGTTACTGCGAAGCGTGACATGTCGTTGTGGTCGTACCAATTAGGCGAAGTTGTTGGCAGTCCTGAATTCACAAGTCATCACGACACGCTTGATTTTTTACGCACGCTTGGTTTCCCGGTCAACCCAGCAATCACCATTGTTGATTCCATTGAAGCGGTAACGCAGTTTTGTCATGAATGGAAAGACCGTCGTCATGAATTGCCATATGAAATAGATGGTGTTGTTATCAAAGTTGATGACCTCAGTCAGCGGGAACAATTAGGTTTCACTTCACGCGCCCCACGATGGGCAATTGCATTTAAGTTTCCACCTGAAGAAAAACACACGTTGCTCCTTGATATCCAGGTATCGGTTGGTCGTACTGGTCGCACCACCCCATTCGCAGTCCTTGAACCAGTGTTTGTTGGCGGGTCAACGGTGGGTATGGCCACATTGCACAACCGCGATCAAGTGGCAGCCAAAGACGTTCGCCCCGGCGACACGGTTGTGGTGCGAAAAGCAGGTGACGTCATTCCTGAAGTTGTGGGGCCAGTGCTGTCTAAACGCGCGAAAAACTCACAACCATGGGTGTTTCCAACTCAATGTCCGTGCCCAGTGAAGTCAACACTCATCAAACTTGACGATGTGGCTGACACGCGATGTGTTGAGCCAAATTGTCCGTTTCAACGCGACCAGCGCATTATGTATTTCGCATCGCGTGGGGCAATGGATATTGAGGGTCTCGGTGATCGCACAGTATTCGCACTGTCGGATGCTGGGCTTGTTGCAGATGTCGGTGATTTGTACTCAGTCACGGTTGAACAATTATTAACGCTCGAAGGTTTTGCAGAACTCAGCGCGCAAAATCTTGTTGCATCAATTCAGGCATCTCGGTCGCGACCATTGCCCAAATTGCTCACTGCTCTTGGCATAAAGAACCTTGGCCCAGCTGCTGCAGAATCACTTGCGGCACAATTCGGTTCGCTCGATGCAATTGCAATTGCAAGCGCAGATGATTTGTCTGCCGTTGACGGAGTGGGTGGTGTCATCGCTGCATCCATCACGTCGTGGTTCGCAATTTCAGAGAACGCAACGATCATCCAAAAACTGCGTGATGCTGGTGTTGAGTTCGGTCGTGTCGAAGTCAGCACGCTTCCTCAAACGCTTGCCGGTAAGGCAGTTGTCGTCACTGGTTCGCTTTCTGCCTATTCACGTGATGGGGCAGAAGAGGCAATTAAGAGTCGTGGCGGAAAGAGTCCCGGAAGTGTTAGTGCAAAGACTTTTGCTGTCGTACTGGGTGAATCACCTGGTGCAAGCAAAGTCACAAAAGCAGAGCAACTGGGTATTCCTGTGCTTGACGAAGCCGGATTTGAAATCTTGCTCGCGACGGGCGAGTTGCCGGCCTAGTTCGACTCGAACTCCCAGGTAAATGAACGAGCTTTTTCGGGTCCTTCAGTTATTTTCCAAAAGAGCACCGTTGCCGTATGCCTGCCTTGTATCAATGTTGTGATGGGTGCGCCGTCTTGTGGCAAGAAACTAATGGTGTAGTTGCCGGGGTCGTAAATAGCTGTCGGCGGAATATTTACTTGTGCTCCGGGTCTTGGTGTCGCGCCATTGTCGGTTAACTCGTCGAGGCGTGTTGTATCGAGAGCAATGCCATCGATAGTGAGAGATGCGTTGTACCCATCGATGAAGTCAACAAAAATTTGACTCTGTTGCAGTACCTGATCGCCAGGCCCAGGGGTCATGCGTTCAATTACATCGGGAAGGCGCTGGGCGTCGCGGCCAGTGGAGCCGGAGTTAAAACCCGAAATGATGGCAAAGAGGCCAATTGCCACTCCGGCGCTCACTATGAGGGTTTCCTTATTAATCGGGCGTTTCATGGTTCTATTCTCCCTGAAAAAGGCACCGAATCCCCTCTCCATGGCATACACGGTAGGTTTTATGGGTCATGAGCGAGCCACAGAACATGCCAGGCACAGTGCTGTCCGGGAGATACCAAGTCGACCAACTGCGTCTCGAGTCCGTAGGTTCATCTTCGGGAGCCCTGCAGTACGACGCAACTGACCTGTCGTCGCTTGAAGCAATCTCTGTGCGCATTGTTGCGCTCAGCCAATTGATTGACACTGCTCTTGGGTCCACCACTCCTGACGATGCTCTTGCCGCCTTTGAGCAGCAGTTCGATATCGCTTCCAGTCTTCGCCACCCGTGCATCGAGTCGGTACTTGACCATGGAGAGGTCACCCTCGACGGCGAGCGGTACGTCTTTGTGGTGGGCGAGCGTCTTGCCGGCGGATCACTACGCGAATTCCTTGACCGTGGCCGACGCCTCACTCCGTCTCAGGCCTTAATTGTCGGAATCGATATTTGTCGTGCCCTCGATGCGGCCGCAAAGCAGGGCATCAGCCACAGCGACCTGCGTCCTTCTCGGTTGGTCTTTGGTCTTGACCGCCGCGTGCGCCTTGTTGGGTTCGGAGCCCCGCTTCGTCCGCTTGATGCTCTTGGTCTCGAGCAAGCCACATACAGCGCTCCTGAATTGGCAGAGGGTGGAGCACGCAGCGCGTCGTCTGATGTGTATTCGCTTGCACTCATTCTCGTCGAGTCGATGACAGGCGATGTTCCGTTTGCCGGAGAAACTGTTGCTGCAGCATTCGCAAATCGTTCGGGCAAGTTGTTGCCAGTGAATGCAGATTTCGGTGCATTGGCACAAGTGCTTGAACACGCGGGTCGACCAACTGCAGCAGAGAGATTTTCTCCGCGTGAATTCGGACAAGCACTTGTTCAGTCTGCTGAGAATCTGCCACGCCCTACTCCGATTGATGTTGTCGGTACCGGATTGTTCGATGCAGAAGTTGCAGTGACGGATCCGTCACAACCAGTTGTGCGTCCTGACCTTTCAATGATGCCACCAGTGGAAAATGTTGCACCGAACGAACCGATTCTTATTCGCACAACACCGAAGTTCGGTGGCAGTGAAGTAATTGATCCACCAACTGCATTGATTGTCACCGATGGTTCTGCTGGAACTGCACTCACTATCGGCGGCGACGACACCGGCCCAATTGCAATGGATGCTGATTCATTGCGAGTTCTTGCTGCAGAAGACCCAACATCTCAGGTGGTTCGGCCAAAGAAGCGTTGGGGTCGCCGTATTGCAATCGGCGTTGTAGTTATTGCCCTTATTGCTGGTGCAGGCGTTGGCGCATACTTCACTGTTCTGAACCCTAAAAACCCTGTTCCTGCGCTTGTGGGTTTAACGGAAGCTGAAGCACGTAACCAAGTGTCACCATTCGGATGGGGAATCACCGTCGTGAAAGAGCGCAGTGACAGCGTGCAAGCCGGACAAATTATTCGCACAGATCCGGTGCTGGGCGCCAACCTTGCAAAGCGCGAGGGAATCACAATGGTGGTTTCTGAAGGGCCAACACTTTCTGTTCTGATTGAACTCGCTGGTCTTACAGCAGATGATGCAAAAGCAAAATTAGCAGAGCTGGGTCTTGAGGCTGCGCCTATCGACACAGCTGATGAAGCAGTCGCCATTGGCACTGTTGCGTCATGGACTGTTCCAGATCAACCAACGTTGAAAGTTGGCGATTCAGTCGTCAAGGGCACCACAGTTGCAATCAATGTCTCTACAGGTCCAGCAATGCGCGAAGTTCCGAACCTTCTCGGAATGACGCTTGAAGCAGCAACCGCAAAACTGACAGAACTTGGTCTCGTTGTTGTCGAAGCTCCGACAATGGGAAGTCCTGATGTTCCTGCCGGACAAATTTCTGTGCAAGTACCTGTTGCTGCCGAAAAGTTGGCAAAGGGCGGCACCGTCACAATCACGGTGTCGAAGGGTCAAACCACCACATTGATCCCCACGATTTACGGCAGAGACCTCGCCTCCGTGAAAGAACGCCTGCTGAAGTACGGAATGGTCATCGGCAAAGTCACCGGAAACACAAAGCGCGGCCTAAAGAGTGCCCTTGTTGACGGCAAAGTCGTCAAGAACTACGCCCGCGTCATCGTCGGTAAGACCGTCGACCTCGTCTTCCCCTAATCTCGGTTCTGTCGGCGTTGTGCCGATTCTCAACGAGGGGGTTTCCATGGGAGCACTAGACGGACGCGTAGCGATAATTACCGGAGCAGGACGCGGCATTGGCCGTGAACATGCGCTTCTGTTTGCAGCAGAGGGCGCAAAAGTGGTTGTCAATGACCTGGGCGGCGCGAATGATGGTTCGGGCGAAGATGCAGCACCTGCACAACAAGTCGTGAATGAAATCAAAGCCATGGGTGGCGAAGCCGTTGCAAACTTCGACAACGTTGCTGACTGGGAAGGCGCACAGCGCATGGTCAATGCTGCTGTTGAAACGTTCGGAGACCTTGACATCTTGGTGAACAATGCGGGCATATTGCGCGACCGCGTGTTGGTCAATATGACAGAAAGCGAATGGGATGCAGTTATTGCTGTTCACCTCAAAGGACATTTTGCACCATCACGGTGGGCAGCTGCATATTGGCGCGAACAATTCAAATCTGGTGTAACGAAGCAACGACATATCGTTCATACATCATCTACATCTGGATTGTTTTCAAACCCTGGACAGTCAAACTATGGCGCAGCGAAAACTGGAATCGCGACATTCTCGCAAATTCTTGCGAAAGAACTAGTTCGATACAACGTAAAGAGCAACTCCATTGCACCAGGTGCACGTACTCGTTTGACTCTTGCGACACCAGGTCTCGGCGATCGAATTGGTGCGCCTACCGATGCAGCAAAGTTTGACGAGTGGGACCCAGCAAACATTTCTCCATTGGTGTGCTACCTATCATCTGAAGCATGTGAATTCACAGGCGAAACGTTTTATGTTGCTGCTGGCGAGGTCACTCGTATCAAATCGTGGGAACGAGCAGAGACCGTCAATCAGAATGATCGTTGGGAAGTGTCCAAACTCACAGAAGCGCTTAAGGCAATGGCCGCTGAGGTGAAGAAGTAACGAACTAAACTGGAGTTCCCCCATGAATTCCCGCAACGACAAATACGAAGAGCTCGCCCCGCACGGGAAAGCAACAATCACCTTTGAACAAGGTGGTGTTGACGAAGTATCGGTTGTTCCATGGACACAGATGATTCCGCGCAAGCTTGCACGGAAAGTCGGCCTTACTAAAAAATGGGCAACGCTTTTTGTAGTCCTCGCTGGTCTATTTACAACTAGTGCCACCATCACAATCTTGGTGGTGTCCTTAGAGACCATTGCAACTGACTTGAACTCATCGGTCAGTGTCTTGAACTGGTCAATTACAGGGCCTATGTTGGCGTTCGGTGTTGTAGGTCCGGCGTACGGAAAAATTGGTGACCTCTACGGACACAAAAAGGTCTATGTCTTCGGACTGTTGTTCGCCGGAATATTTGCAGGCATGACTGCCTTTGCATGGAATGCCACTTCAATGGTGGTGTTTCGATTGCTATCCGCGACTGCTGGTTCCGCAACTGGTCCAGCAGCCATGGCCTACGTGAACAGATTGTTTGAGCCGAATGAACGGGTTCGTCCGCTCGGGTTATGGAGTTTTGTTACTGCAGGTGCGCCGGTCTTGGGCGTTGTAATTGGTGGCCCCGTTATATCAGCCATTGGGTGGAGGATGATTTTTGTGGTGCAGGCACCACTGTTGCTTGGCGCAGCTTTGTTGGCATGGAATCTGTTGCCGCAAACTACGCGATCGAAAAATGTGAAATTTGATGTAAAGGGTTCTGTCACCCTTGGCTTCGGTGCCACATTATTTCTACTCACAATAAATCGCGGACATAGTTGGGGTTGGACCTCGCCAGCCATTCTTATTTTTGCTGTTGCGTCGTTGACATCATTGTGGTTGTTCATTCGTACTGAACGAGTTGCAGAAGCTCCTTTGATGCCGCTGCACTGGTTACGCACGCCAAACATAATTTTGCCGATCGCGATTCAGTCGCTCATTAACTTTGCCTATATGGGTGGGTTTATTGTGGTGCCACAAATGCTGGAAAGAGGTTTGGGTTACTCTGCATCCCACGTGGGATGGTTGATCATTGCTCGACCATTGACATTTTCTATAACTGCTCCTCTTGCTAGTTTTTTCACCATGCGAGCAGGGGAACGAAAGTCTGGGGTTATTGGTGCATGCGCGGTCATTGCATCCATGTTGATTTTGTCCAGCCTTGCTAGTGGATCTTCAGATTTGCTCGTTGTTCTTGGGCTCGGACTATCGGGAATCGGTTTTGGTATTGCAGCACCGGCACTCACTGCACTTGTCGCTAATGCTGTTGATGATGAAACAATTGGTGTTGCAGGTGCAATGCAGCAACTGCTGTCGCAAATGGGGGCAGTACTTGGTTCCACAGTCATGATTTCAGTGCATGAAATGACAGTGGGGTCTACGTCAGTGGTCCGCAGTTATGGAATCGCTTTGTTATTTGGTGCTGGCACGGCAACTGCTGCTGCATTGCTTGCGACTCGTCTGACACCCACCGACAGGTCGGCAGATGCAATGGCCAATACTTAAGCGGTAATTGCTTTTATCTCTGCAGCCACGGCCTCGGTGGTTTCAGTTTGTGGCAATGATGTTTGCATCACCATTAACCGAGTGATGTCACCTTCAACTTTGATACGTCCTGCCATAAACGCTTGCATGCTTGCTGTGGGGTCTTGCTCTACAAATAACTTGCGCGCGGTTTCGTAATCAGTAGTCACTGTGAGATCCGAGTCTTCTATGGAGCCCAATTCCATTTCCAGACTGCCGTTTGATGTATCGATATAGGCCGAGATAGAGCCGTCGCCAAATGGGACTTTGGTAGTGATCACGTTGATGCGGACAATGACATCAATGGCGGGCACATCGCCCGAATACCTGTGACGTATGTCGCGAGCAGCCTCAATCCATGATTCTGAGAGAAATTGATGGCTCATATTGGGTCCTGTCGGGAAAGAAACTTTACGGATTGTTCAATCCATGTCGTAAACCACGACGCTAGCGATAAGAATTGACAAATGTCCAGAATATTGGTTTCAGAAGAATTAGCCGAAAGCGGACTCAGCAAATTGCGCGCCGCTGGTCACGAAGTAGACGTGCAGGTCGGGCTCACCCCCGAACAATTGCAGGTTGCAATAAAAGGCGCGCATGCCCTCATCGTGCGCTCAGCCACGCAAGTAGACGATGCGCTTCTTGCGGCCGCTGATGACCTTGTTGTCGTCGGTCGTGCCGGTGTTGGTCTTGACAATGTGGATGTCGAATCTGCTACCCACCGTGGCGTCATGGTGTCGAATGCTCCCGAGTCAAACATTGTGTCAGCAGCTGAGCACACCATGGCAATGTTGTTGGCAGTTGCTCGTAACGTGCCGCAGGCTCATGCAGCTTTGGTTCAAGGTCGCTGGGAACGTAGCAAGTGGGAAGGCGTCGAGTTGTTCGACAAGACTCTCGGAGTTGTTGGCCTTGGCCGCATTGGCAAATTAGTAGCACAACGTGCAGCGGCCTTTGGCATGAAAATAATTGCGTTTGATCCGTTCGTTTCTGAAGAGCGCGCTCGTGCGATGAATGTTGAACTGGCTGAACTGAATGACCTTGTCAAGCGATCAGACTTCATTACCGTTCATTTGCCAAAGAACAAAGACACCGTCAACTTGTTCGATACAAAGATGCTTGCAACTGCAAAACCATCGTTGCGCATCATCAACGTTGCACGTGGCGGAATCATTAATGAGGCCGATCTTGCTGAAGCAGTCAAGAATGGTGTCATTGCTGGCGCAGCGCTCGACGTGTTCGACAAAGAACCAACCACCGAGTCACCGTTGTTTCAAGTACCGGGCATTGTGGTGACTCCGCACCTTGGTGCAAGTACAACTGAGGCGCAAGACCGCGCAGGCGACCACATTGCGGATCAGATTCTTCTTGCACTTGCTGGTGATTTCGTTCCATACGCCGTCAATATCTCTGCTGCTGATGCGAATGAGACCCTGAAGCCATACTTGCCACTTGCAGAGCGCCTTGGTCGCCTGTTTTCATCAGCGGCTGGAGCAAATATTTCTGAACTTGAAATCATCGCCACCGGTGAAATCGCTGGATATGACACGCGCATTCTTACGTTGAGTGCACTGAAGGGCTTCTTCTCGGCCCGCCACGATGACGCGGTGACATACGTAAATGCCCCACAAATTGCTGCAGCACAAAAAGTGACAATTAAGGAAAACAAAGTTACGAACTCGGGTTCTAATAGTGACTATGTCAACCTCATCACGCTGCGTGCTGGAACACACAGCATTGCTGCAACACTGGTTGGTCCTCGCCGTCAAGCGCGCATTGTCATGGTCGATGAACATATGACAGACGTTCCGCCGTCTGATTACATGCTCGTCGTTCGCAACGATGACCGCCCAGGTGTCATTGGACTTGTCGGAACACTTTTGGGTGCCAACAACGTGAACATTGCAGACATGGATGTGGGTCGGGCACTCACGCCAGGAACAGCCTTGATGGTGATTGCAACAACCGACGAAACTCCGAATGCAGTGCTTGACGAACTGCGTGCGAAGCCCGGAATTATTGAAGTAACTGCTCTACACAGTTAACTGACGGAATCAACTTGGTCGAGGAGTCGCTCGAGGTCTGGCAGAAGTCCTAATCGATTTGCCCAATTACGGAGATACGGGCGATCTAAGGCATTTCGGGCAACCAAATCAGCACAGTCGGACCATTGCCGTTCTGAACTGGTGGTCAGACGCCAGCGAAGTTTCGCAAGCACAATGTCCTCTGCGGTAGCAACATAAGCGGGTATGCCATGAATGAGGGATTGAACGCGCCGCGACAGTCGTATTTGGGCAAATTCATCATTCAGGGGAGCGACAAAGACATCAACTTTTGTTCCGTGTTCAGGATGCAGAACATTAAATGAACCCCCGTGGGTTAGAGCAAAGCGTGCGTCAGATTCAGGAACATAAAAGGCCTCATTACTAAGAAGCGAAATGATTTCGTCTGCATGCTCACCGTCGACAAGTGTGATCATGTCAATATCGCTTGTGGAGCGATCGAGTCCCCATGTGCTTGCACCGGTGGAACCAACAATTGCATAGGGAATTGAATACTTTTCCAAAGCATCGATAACTCGTTGAAGGACTTGACTTTCAATGTTCATGGAAAGATGCGACGTAAGTATGCTTCGGCAGCAGTTGCAAGTGCATCGCCATGACGGCGACGAATATATTCACGTCGTATGTCATATTCGGAAAACTCTGGGTGTGTGCGCCGGATGGTTTGGTCGACCGTCTGAGCCATTTGTCGAGTTTTCTCTTCAGCTCGTTGCGAACGTTCTTGCATGCTGAGCGAGCGACTGTGGCTTACTTGCATACGCCACACGTCAGTTGAGGTGTCAAGCGGGATCACTGGCGGATAGTGGTTCACATCAGCCATGGTACTGAATGGGTGAGTTACCGAGCGGCGCGAAGTGCGTCGCGGGTTTCGCGAGCAACGCGAGCCGCTGCGGGCATTGGGTCAACCGAATCCGCATACAAGATTGCGCGTGATGAGTTCACTATAAGGCCAGTGCCGTGCGAGTTGGCACCGTTCTTCACTACTTCTTCTGGGCTGCCGCCTTGCGCGCCGACACCAGGAACAAGTAACGGCATGTCGCCAACGATTGCGCGCACTTCAGCAAGTTCTGCTGGGTATGTAGCGCCTACCACCAAGGCAATTTCGCCTTTGTGTGACCATTCGTCTGCAGCGCGACGTGCGACATGTTGATACAACGGAGTGCCATCGATGAGTTGCGATTGAAATTCACCGCTGCCTGCATTGGATGTGCGACACAACACGATTGCTGCACCCTTCGGATGTACCAAGTACGGCTCGATGGTGTCGCCGCCCATGTACGGGTTCACGGTGACTGCATGCGCGCCGTAACGATCGAATGCTTCATGTGCATACATCGTTGCGGTATCGCCAATGTCGCCACGCTTTGCATCAAGAATGATGGGAATCGTCGGGTAGTTGCTGCGAATGTAGGCACAAATGCGTTCAAGGTGCGCTTCTGCTCGCGCTGCAGCAAAGTATGCAATCTGCGGTTTGAAGGCACATGCATATTGTGCGGTGGCATCAATAATGTCGATGCAAAAGTATTCAATGCCGTCTGCATCAGGCGAATAGTGATGAGTGAGCCGATGTGGATCAGGATCTAAGCCAACGCACAGTAATGAATCAGCTTCCTTCCAGCGTGCTGTTAGTAGCGACGTGAAAGACAATGGTCAGCCTTCGATGGTGATGGCAGCAGTGGGGCAGAGGTCTGCAGCTTGTGTGACCTTTTCCCGCAACTCTTCACCTGGTGATTCAATCAATACGTAGAGATAGCCGTCTGAGCGGACTTCAAATACTTCGGGGCAGACTTGTGTGCAGGCACCTGTCGATGCACAAATGTCATAGTCAACGACGACTTTCATATTGGGCTCCTTTGTTCTGTACAGAACTTAGTCGGAACAGACCGCTTACGAGTCCTTCAGGTGGCGTTCGTAGGCCGCAAGGACCGCACGGAGAACCGCTGATGTGGTGTTCGGGTCTGTACCGAGGCCCCACAATGCGTCGCTGTTGCCATTCTTCATTTCCACGTAGGCAACAGCTGTGGCCTCGGAACCTTGGCCCATTGCATGTTCGCTGTAATCAACAACGTCAATCTTGGCATTCAGTCCTTGGTTCACAGCATGGACAAATGCATCAACTGGTCCGTTTCCTTCGCCAGACACTGTGGTGTGAACGCCATCAATAACTAGCTGGGCGGTAATGGTGGTACGTGATGTGGCAGAGTCGCTGCGCATCTCGTGGCTATCAAGTTTGATGCGCGGCTCTTCTGGCAAATACTCAGCGCTAAATGCATCCCAAATTGCTGTGGGGCTTACAACTGTTCCGGAATCTTCCGTGATGTGCTGAATGGTTTGTGAGAATTCAATCTGAAGCCGACGCGGCAGGTCGAAACCGTGTTCTTCTTTCATGATGTACGCAACGCCACCCTTGCCTGACTGGCTGTTGACGCGAATCACTGCTTCGTAGCTACGACCAACATGCTTCGGATCAATTGGCAAATACGGAACTCCCCATTTGTCGTAGTCCTTTGAAAGCGCAGTAAGACCCTTCTTAATTGCATCTTGATGGCTTCCAGAAAACGAGGTGTACACCAGATCGCCAACGTACGGATGACGTGCAGAGATATCCAAACGATTGCAGAATTCAGTTACTCGACGGAGTGAATCGATATCGGTGATATCAAGTTCGGGGTCAACGCCATTCATGAACATATTCATTGCGATATTGATGATGTCAACGTTTCCGGTGCGCTCACCGTTGCCAAACAATGTGCCTTCCACGCGGTCTGCGCCGGCCATGATGCCAAATTCTGCAGCAGCGGTAGCGGTACCACGGTCGTTATGGGGGTGCAGTGAAATCACAACAGTCTCGCGACGTGGAATATTGCGAATGAACCATTCAATAACATCGCCGTACACGTTTGGGGTGTAGCACTCCACTGTTGCAGGCAAGTTCAAAACCAACGGATTCTCTTTTGTGGGCTTCAGTACATCCATGACGGCTGTACAAATCTCAATGGCATATTCAGGTTCCGTCAGTGTGAAACTTTCGGGTGAATACTCATAGCGCACGTTGGTGCCGGCCAACATTGGTTCGAATTCCTGGCACAGTTTTGCTGCATCAACAGCAATTTTCGTGATCCCTGCTTTGTCCAATCCGAATACAACGTCACGTTGCAGAGGGTTTGTTGAGTTGTAGAAATGGACAATGGCGTTCTTTGCGCCTTTCAGGCATTCGTACGTGCGTTCAATCAATTCCGCACGGCACTGAACCAATACTTGGATTGTGACGTCATCAGGAATGAGGTCTTCTTCAATAATCTGGCGAACGAAATCAAAGTCAGGCTGGCTCGCTGCCGGGAATCCGACTTCAATTTCCTTGAAGCCCATGTTGACAAGTGTTTTGAACATGCGCATCTTGCGCTCTGGGTCCATCGGGTCAATGAGGGCTTGGTTGCCGTCGCGCAAGTCAACACTGCACCACAACGGCGCCTTGGTGATGGTGGTGTTTGGCCATGTGCGGTCAGTGAGTACAACCGGAATGAAGGGGGTGTACTTGGCGAAAGCCATTTGTTTTGGTGTCACATTTTGTGGAGGCATTGTGGGTTCCTTGGATAGAGGTAGAGGAGAGAACTGTTCTGGACAAAGAAAAAACCCCCTGACCAGAGGCAGGAGGTTTCGACAGCAACGATATGCGGCTGCTGCCGTTACATAAGGAGGAGCAGGGTCGCGGTTGTCATTGGTTTTTAGGTTAGCCCCCGAAAGCGCACAGCGCCACCCTCAATCTCCACCCGTGACTCAGGCTGTTCTTATACTGCCCAATATGACCGATGAGATAGTTGTTTCCGAGGAACCCGAGCAGGATTGC
>CAMDBY010000011.1 GCA_945889575.1 Bifidobacterium breve | reverse complement strand
CGCTTTGCACGAACATGGCCAAGAACGGTGTTTTGTTCGTCAGCAAGGACCCGCTTCAACTTTCGAGCCATGGCTACCACTACCGGTGACAGCTCTTCATTGCGCTCTTCGAATCGTGCTGGGTCTACAACAGGAACAGTGGGCTTGGTTTTCGCCTTTTTCTCTGCCTTTGGCGCAGAAGCTTTCACAGCAAGCTTTTCGTCTTTCGCGATCCCAGACGCGGTTGTTGTTTTTGCAGCGACATCGGCAGTGCTACTCGCGCGCAACTTTGCAAAAATATCGTCGACAGCAGCAACATCTTTCTTGGGAGTCGGAGCAACAACTACTTCTTGCAATGTCGCTGTCACTACTTGTGCGATTTCAGGTTCAATTTCAATTTCAGGCATGTCGACAGAGCGTCGACCGCGACCGAACAATGACACCACATTGGTCTGAGATGTTTCCGTTGGTTCTGTAGAAGCAATGTCTTCTACTGATGGAGCGATATCAGCAGGTGTGTGCACTGGGTGAAGAACATCAACAATCTGTATTTCGTCAACTACTTCAACGCTGACTTCTTCTGTAATAAATTCTACTTCTGCTTCAGTTTCATGATCAAAAATAACAACATTGGTAACAACTTCTGCCGGTTCTTCTTCAACGATTACTTCTTCACGGTCAAACACCTTTACCGAAGGATGTTCAGAATTGATGATTGGCACAGGACCAGTAGTAGGCGACAAATCCACAATGAATTCAGGCTCATCATGAGCATCGGTGAGTCCGCCGATGACATCTTCGCTGGCAATACGCGCACGTTCGAACGCATTCATAAGACGGTCGCGGCCATGAAGAAGCTGTTCAATTTGTGAGCGAGCAGCATCACGACGACGGGACAATTCTGACAAGACTTTTTCGCGATATTCACGTGCCTCATTAACCATGTCACGGCCTTGTTGTTTTGCCATTTCAATTTCAGATTCGGCGTCTGAGCCTGAGTCTTGACGAATGCGAGCTGCTTCTAAGACTGCAGATTCACGAATACGGACTGCATCTTCTGCGGCGTCCTTGACAAGGCGAGTTGCGGACTCTTCAGCGCGGTCACGAATTTGCGTACTCGCATCACGAGCAGCTGTCAGAACGCGTGCTGCTTCTTCACCGAGCAACGTGGTGACAGTCTCTTCATCGAGGCGCCCAGGAGCCGATAAGCCCCGTGTTTGCATGGCGCGCATTTCACTTTCAAGGAAGCGTTCTCGCTCTTGTAGGCGAGCCATCTCGGCAGCCACCATTTTGAGAAAATCACGTACTTCAGCCTGGTCGAACCCACGGCGACCGGTGGGAAACGCAGCCGAACCCACTGCTGCAGGCGATGATGGGTCGGGTCGGGAGAAAGAGATAGCCATTAGGCATCTACAGTACGACTCCTAGGGTGCCATTTGGTGGCATTATCCACAGGCCACCTAGGCAGTAGTTACCCGCAATGCCCCGCCGCCGTTAGTACGTAACACTGCCAACGCTTCATTCAGAGTTGCAACTTGCACAATTTTGACTTTTGAACCGGCCGCCTGACGAGCTTGCTTCATCTCATCTGGTGATTGACCAGCTGGAACGAGGAAGAGGTCAGCGCCCGATGCCTCGACCGCCACAGCCTTTTGTTCGAGAGCACCGATCGCCCCAACAGAGCCATCTTCGCTGATTGTTCCGGTCGCAACCACATGAGATTCGCCCATCAGATTGCCGCTTGTTAGTTCGTCAAGCAGCGCCAACGTGAAGGCAAGACCCGCTGATGGTCCGCCAATATCTGTAGTTGAAATTTTCACGTCAAAAGGCAACGACACCTTGCGAGTATCTGCTGGAACGAAGCCGATAATTGGACGAGTGGGATTATCAGCGTTTGCCATTAACTGCACGGTGCGCTTCTCAGCCTTTGTTGCATCCGGAGTTGCTGCCTTTGCGTCATACGGAATCACCGTGAGTTCCACTGTGTCGCCGACAACATGACCCTTCATCTGTGCCGCAAGGTCGGTCAATGTAGGCGTCGCGACACCATCTAAGTGAGTAATGGTTTCCCCGACTTCAAGATTTGTACATGCAGCATTTTTCTTGGGCGCACCGTCGCAGACCAGTTCTTCAATAACTACTCGACCCATAACAAGTTTTACGTCGAGTCCTAGTTTCTTCATTGCGACAAACTCAGCAATTTGTTTTGCTCCGATCATTGCTTGAAATCCAAGACGTTTTGATGTGCTGGGGGTACTTGTTCCGAAATGTTCCTTATACGTATCCACTTGCACGTATGGGTCTATCCAACCAAGAACACTGTCGAGAATGGATAATTGACCACCAAATGCAGTGACAAATTTAATACCATTTGTCGTGCGGAATCGTTCAGGAACTTTTGTCCCAGTCGATGATTTCGCAAACTCAATGCGTGGTGCCACGGCCATTGCTTCACCAGGCGCCAACTCAAAACGTTGAATCCGGACAGCTGCCATTGCAACAATGCCGAACAAGACAATCCACGACAGAGTAATTAATGGCAGGGCGAATCCCAGCCCACGCAATGGTGCGGGACGGCGTGGTGGGACTGGCGGTACAATCGTGTTGTTCATGAGTATGTCAATCCTTTCATCATCCCTGTTTGCCATTACCGCTACCGGTGCTGGTGCACGCGCTGTGTGGGTTGTTGCCCTGGCCTTGGTTGCACTTGCGTTTATCGATCGTATGAAGCCTGCCACGCCGCGACGTACCGCGGTGGTGCGGGTTGACAATAAACCCACCCCTCTCTATGCCGAACCAGAACGCGATCAAAAATGGAAGACACTCGCCCACCTTTCTGGCGGTGCAATCGTCCTCGGTGCCCTTATTGCCTGCATCCTTGGTTTCTTATTCACCATTGCATTCGAATTTCTGGGTGGGCTCCTTCGGGCCTAATCCGCTATGACAGATAATTTTCGATTTGATGTCATAGCAGCCGGATTCTCTGGGGATTCCTCAGTTGCACTCGAGGCATTGCACCACGAGGACGGCACAGTTCGTGCAAGTGCCTTGCGAGCCCTCGCACGCATCGGAACTTTGACCGCTGAAATTCTTTCTCCATATATTCAGGATTCACACATCGAAACCAGACGTACGGCAGTGGAATTAGCGGTTCCTTTCCTTGCGGTCAATGTTCATCAATGCATCGATGACTCAGATGTCTTTGTGGCAGAAATGGCTGCATGGTGCGTGGGTGAACGCATGCCCGCAAGCGACAGTGAAATAGAAACCCTCATTGATCGCACTACATCACACACTGAGGCTGTGGTTCGCGAAGCATGTGCGGCTGCACTTGGTTCACTTGGCGATGCACGCGGACTGCCTGCAATTCTTGCGGCATGCTCGGATAAACCTGCCGTACGCAGACGTGCCATCTTGGCACTTGCCCCATTCGAAGGTGAAGAAGTTGATGCAGCATTACACCGTGCACTTGAAGACAAAGACTGGCAAGTGCGCCAGAACGCAGAAGATTTACTCAATCCCCGTAGTTAATAATTTTGCGCAGCGATAGATGATTGGCGTGCAACTTCACATGCACCGCGAACATGACATCCGTTGACATGATCATTCACTAATCCCATCGACTGCATGAATGAATACACAGTGGTGGGTCCAACAAATTTCCACCCACGTTTTTTCAAATCCTTTGACAGCGCTGTAGCTGACGGCGATATGGAGGCAACGCCAGACGCATGCGTTGACTCACCATCACGACCAAAAGGCAGGTCTGGTGCAAAGTTCCAGATGTACTCCGACAGCGAACCAGTTTCATCAATAAGGTCAAGTGCACGACCTGCATTATTGATGGTCGCTTCAATTTTTCCGCGGTGCCGAACAATTCCTGCATCTTCCAACAGACGATTGATATCACGCTCTGAGAATCGAGCAACCTCATCCATGTCGAAGGCATGAAATGCCGTGCGGAAGTTTTCGCGTTTGCGCAAGATGGTCAACCACGACAATCCAGCTTGAAATCCTTCGAGGCAAAGTTTTTCGAAAAGCCGAGTGTCATCAGCGACAGGTCGACCCCATTCGGTGTCGTGATACTCGATGTATTGATCATCATCGCCTGGCCACCAGCAACGTTGGCCACCATTTTCAGTTGGCCGCAGCCACTCAGTCGTCACAACTGAAGCGTATGTGGCTAACGCCATATGCGTAATCATCCAATTACTGCTCCGTGTGAACTCAGACACCACCTGAGGGCTACGGTGAAAACATGGCTACAGAGACTCTGGTTCCCGGATTCACCAATAAACGATTGTGGATTGTCCTTGGTGCCTTGGCTCTTGCCGTCATGCTGGCAAACCTTGAAACCTCCATCATCGCCACTGCCCTTCCCACAATTACTGGACAGTTCAATGCCTTCGAAAGTTTTGCTTGGGTAGGTACCGCATACATCGTGACGTCGGCTATCAGCACGCCATTGCTTGGCAAGTTGTCTGACCTCTATGGTCGGCGACTTATCTTTCAATCGACAATGGCCGTTTTCTTGGTCGGTTCAATTTTGTGCGGTGCATCGCAATCAATGGGTCAACTCATTGCAGCTCGAGCTTTTCAAGGAATGGGTGGCGGCGGAATTCAAGCGCTTGCCTTCGCAATTCTTGGCGACATTCTTCCGCCACGTGAGCGCGGCCGATACATGGGCTACTTCACACTTGCATTTGTTGGTTCAGCAGTTCTCGGGCCATTGATTGGTGGAATCATCATCGACCACGCCAGTTGGCCATGGATTTTCTACATCAATATTCCTTTCATCATCATCGTTGCTGGCATCTGTCATTTCGCACTCAGGCTTCCATTCAAACGTCGTAAAGCAAAACTTGACTTCATGGGTGCTGGCTTGCTCTCTCTCACCATTGCGTCACTGATGATTGGTCTCGAAGAAGGACGACAAGGTTGGACCCAACAACACGTTCTGATTCTTCTTGTAATTGCACTTCTTGGTCTTGCCGCATTTATCAAAGTAGAACAACGCGCCGAGGAACCAATGATTCCGTTGCGACTATTTTCAAATGATGTCGTTCGCACATGTGCACTCCTCGGAATGTGCGCCGGTATTGTCACATACGGTGCTGGTGGCTTTCTTTCGTTGTACTTCCAAGATTCACTCTTGGTATCGCCCACAGAATCTGGATTACGCACATTGCCACAAATGCTTGGTGTCACACTTGCCACGTTTGGTGTCGGCCGCGTCATTGCAAAGACTGGCAAGTACAAAGTTTTTCCTGTCATCGGAAGCATTCTTTGTATGTTTGGCCTCACTGGCATTGCACAAATAACCGGAACAACTCCGTATTTATTTCTTGTGATCCCAATGATTCTTATGGGCTTTGGTACAGCAGCCATTTTCACCACCACATCAATTGCTAGTCAGAATGCGGTTGAATTCTCTGATCTCGGTGTTGCAACTGCAACAGTGCTGTTCTTTCGTTCACTTGGTGGGTCGTTCGGACTAGCGATATTTGGCACAGTGTTGAACACCACTATCCGCAGTGAAATTCCCAAGCGAATCACAATTGATCCAGATAAAGCTTCTTCAATTATTCGATCACCGCAACAGATTGCTACGTTGCCTCTTGCATCAAAGCAAGCAGTGATTGACAGCCTTGCATTGGGAGTCAGTCGAATCTATTGGCTCTGCGCCGCAACCATGGTTATTGGGTTGTTGCTTGCAATTATCCTGCGTGAACAACCACTTCGATTGCGCGCCGGTTTATCTGACGCCATGGAAAAGGCCGAGCCCGTAACTTCGTAACTGCGATACACCCACGCTCTACGGTGTGGTTGTCGATAGGGAAACCCTATTCATATTGGCTGTATTGCCCAGTTGTCCACCTCGCTGTTCTTTGGAACGAGGTCATATGTCTGTCATTCTCCGTGCAACCACTATTTGCCCCATCGTGGAGAAAATTGATTCGCTGCCCGTATCCCACCTCACAACCGAATCAGTACGTCAAGCGCTCGAAGGTCTAGCTCACGTTGCAGCGTGGGTGGATTCGCAAAAACTTCTTCTCACTCGCCGACTTCAAGAACTTGCTGCTGCATCACCATCAGTGGTTCCGGCACAAGTCATTGCATCAGCTTGTGGGGTTACACGTAGCGAAGCACAACGAGGCGTGGCACGGGTCTCTACGTTGGCTCTTGTTCCGCAGCTTGAAATTGCACTCACCACTGGCACTGTTTCCATTGCACATATCGATGCCGTCACGCAGGCCATGTCACACCTTTCAGAGCCTGAGAAACAACAAGTTGCCACACAAGGCAACTGGATCAATATGGTTGCCTCGCACACCACACCCGATAATTTCGCTCGCGCAGTACGGCGTGCCGTGCAACAAGTTCACACAGACTCAGGGCTCACTCAACTTGAACAGCAACGTCGTCGTACTTTCCTACGCCATTGGGTCGACCGTGATTCGGGCATGGTGTGCCTGCGCGGAGAATTCGATCCCGAATCTGGCTTGCAAATAGTAGGGCGCTTACAAAACGCAGTGGAGCGACTCTTTCGAGAAGGAACTGTTAACGGTGAGCCTCGATCCCCCGATCAACTTCGTGCCCTTAGTTTGTGTGCTCTCGTCATTGATGCCAACACTGATTCCGCTGCTCCTATCACATCTGCATACAGTCGGGCCGACGTCAGCGTCATCATCGATCTCAAAACACTTCAATCTGGTGTACATAAACACTCTCTCGTCCATACAGGTACTGACATTGATGTGCCGATCGAAACAATTCGGCGTATTGCATGTGAGGCAAAAATCATTCCCATTGTTCTAGGAAACGACGGCGTTGTTCTTGATGTGGGTCGATCAAGTCGTCTTGCAACACGGCATCAGCGGCGAGCTCTCGAATCCATGCACACAACATGTGCCATGCCCCACTGTCACATACCGGTCTCGCAATGCCAACCACATCACATTGCATTTTGGAATCTTGGTGGTGCCACAGATATGGCCAACCTGATTCCTTTGTGCACTGAGCACCACCGATGCGCCCATGAAGGAGGTTGGAAACTTTCACTCAATGCAACTACTCGCGAACTCACTGTTCGTGAACCGGGCTCTGCTCGCGTTCGCACTTCAATTCCCGAATCAGTACGTGTCCACTCTTCGGGCCAAAGTTAGTTACTGAGGTTCTGTAATCAAGATTGGAATGATGCGTGACGTTTTGGTTTTGTATTCGTTGTACTGAGGAAAGACAGCGGCGGAACGTTCCCACCACACATCGTATTCATCACCTTTTACTTCGCGAACCGTGACACGAAATGGTGCCGGGCCATCTTGCACCAGAACTTCTGTAGGGTTCTCAATCAGATTGGTATACCAATCCGGGTTTTCGGCAGCGCCACCGCGTGATGCAACCAATGCATACGAACCTTCATGTTCAACACGCATCAGTGCGATCTTTCGAACATTTCCACTCTTGGCGCCACGCATAGTGACGATGATGACAGGGATACCCGTCTTCATAAGAGTGTTTCCTACAGTGCCTGCAGACTTTTCGTACTCATCGATTTGATCACGCACCCATTCGCTAGTGCTGGGTACGTATGTGCCTTCGAGGTGATTCATAGCGCAACCATAGCGTGAAATTAAGAAGCCTCTACAGTTCGTGGCGATACACGTTTGTTTCGCGGGCTACAAAGCCAATGCGTTGATACAGGCGATTTGCAGCTTCACGAGATGGACGTGATGTCAGTTCAACTGTAATTGCACCACGATGACGCGCTTCCAAAATCGCTGCTTGATTCAGCGCTTCACCAATACCATGTCCTCGAGCCGCAGAATCAACCACAACATCTTCTATCCATGCACGTACCCCGGTAGGAATGCGAAATGTTGCAAGAGTGAGTGACCCAACAATATGTTCGTCATGTCGAGCTATAAAGAGGACAGTCGATGGCGACGCAATGATCGCAGCTAGCTGCTCTTGGGTCGGTGGCTTGTTCGATGTTGACAGCTGTGGAATGAGACGGTTGAACGCGTCAATCAATTCGGCATTAGCAATAGTGGCTTGTTCAACAACAACTGACATGCACCCACCTTGCCACATTTACCCCAGTAGTCGGGCGACATCGGCGAGTCGTTATTCTTCAGGCATGTCATCCACACATATTTCGCGAGTATTAGCAGGTGTTCTTGAACCAGTCACGGGGCAGGTGTATTTCTCGCCCGAGTGCCACAGCAACTACCAAAAATTGGGTTTCGGGGCGAGTCCACGAGAACTGAACGGAGTCATGGCGCCTGATGGTCCGGCGTACTTCACTAGTCGTGGTTCAGTTATGGGGCAGGTACCAGGACACGTAGTCGCTGCCGCCTTTTCGGTGTTCAAACCAGAAGTGGTGTTGCCATCTGTTGCATACGGTTGGACACTGACAGATGCAACAACAATCTGTGCTGCACGCGATGACGGCGCAATAGGGCAACTGCACCGCATCATCGGTGAAAATCCAGAAGGCGCATCTCGTGCGCGAACATTACTTTCACGTGCAACCGCAGTACTTCGTCCAGAAGGTCGCGCGCTTTTTGCTGGCATGAGTTCACTTGCCATGCCGGGTTCAGTTGTCGGAGATGTGTGGCGACTCGGTGACATGTTGCGCGAGTATCGAGGAGACAGCCATACCGGGGCATGGATTAGTGCCGGATTCACCGCATGCGAAATTGGGGTGCTGAGCGAGTTGTTCTGGGGAATGCCCATCAAGACCTATAGCCGCAGCCGTGGATGGAACGAAGCAGATTACGACGAAGCCACTGATCGCTTGTTACGAGACGGTCTCATTACAGATGACGGAACCCTCACCACAGAGGGCCGTGCCCAGCGCGAATTAGTAGAACAAAACACCGACAAACAAATGGAATGTGTAGTGCGTGCGCTTGGCTCTGACATCGACGAATTAATCGCCATTTTGAAGCCATGGGGGGCCTCAATTCGTGAGAAAAAGGGCTATCCAGCATCTGGCCCACATGATCTGGCCGATGCAGCCAATTAGTCAGTTCTCTGGCTGTTTTCGGCGATAGATTTTGAAGGAATGACGGCTTCAGATCACGTCCGCTGGTTATCGCAACCAACTCTTCGCAGTCCCGCAGTCATCGCGGCATTTAGCGGCTGGAACGATGCGGCCGACGCCTCAAGTACAGCAGTACGTACCCTCATTGATGCATGGAATGCTGAGCCTCTCGCTGAAATCGACCCTGAAGAATTCACCGACTTTGCGACAATTCGCCCATCTGTTCGTTTACTCGATGGAGTAAATCGCACCATTGTGTGGCCAAAGGTCAGTCTGTGGCATGCAAGCACGCCTGGCGCAGATGTCATTCTTGTACTTGGTCCAGAACCAAGTTTGAAATGGCGCTTGTTTACCGAACAGATCGTCAGTGTTGCTGCTCGTTTCGAAGCATCAATAGTGTTGTCGCTCGGCGCGTTACTTGCCGATGTTCCCCACTCTCGCGAAGTTCGTGTCATGGGTACTGCAAATGACCAACCCACTATTGACAGATTTGATCTACAACGTTCGCGATATGAAGGTCCAACCGGAATAGTTGGCGTCTTGCACGATGCATGTTCACAAGCATCTATCCCATCAGCATCGTTGTGGGCTGCCGTGCCTGCATATGCATCGCAGATACCTTCACCAAAGGCAGCAAGTGCTCTTATGGCACGCGCCGGGGAAATTATCGGCACACCTGCCCCACTTTCTGCGTTGCATAATTTTGTTGTTGCCTACGACAGCAAAGTCAATGAACTAATCGAAGACGACGACGACCTTCGTGAATATGTTGAACGTCTTGACTCTATGGGCGACGATATTTTCGAGCAAGAAGACTCACCGCAACTCGAATTCGAATTCGGCAATGATGATCAAGAAGATCCTGAGAGCAATGCGCACCTGTTAGTCGACGAAGTCGAACAGTTTCTGCGCGATCAGGGCACGAACTAATTAACTGGCGTGATCGCCGCGCCACATATGTTCGCGCGGAGCATCAAACGTTGCCGGATTAATGTCGCCAGCAATCGCTGCAAAAGCCATGTCGCCCCACCATTGCGCACCAGCTGTTGGAGTGGGAAGTTCATCGGGCCCGAACCAGCCCACATCGCCTGTTTCCAATGGATGTCCTTGTAGTTCCCCGCCAGTTGCGCGCAGATGAAACAACAACATGTACATGCCGAATCGTGAGAAACCCATTCGCATGCCATCAACAACTCCGAGCAGTTGTAATGGCTCAGCAATAATCCCTGTTTCTTCTTCTACTTCTTTCATGGCTACTTCAGCTGGAGAATACCCAACGTCAGCCCATCCTGTGGGGTACAGCCATACTCCACTGTCTTTTCGTTGAACGAGGAGAATCTTTCCTTCTTCGTTTCCAACAATTGCGCCGACAGCAACTTTCGGAGTGACGTATCCGGGAATACCTTCGCCAACAGATTCCATCCACTCTTGGACAAAATGGTCTTGTTCGCGGCGCACCTCTAAGGCATCGTCAGCTGCCACTTTGATATCTGCAGCGACTTTCAGTACTTCTTCGTACCGTTCTTTTTCGTACAAGCTCTGCGTGAAGCCCATTCCGGTGCGCGCAATAGCTGCAAGAGTTTCGCTCCATCGAATGAGATCTTTGGTGAAGTATTGCGGTTCTGCATCGCTCATAGATTTCACCTTACTTGGTAGAAAGGCGACTACTTCTCGCCAAGGGAGTACAAAATAGCGCGAGAAATTTCGTTCTTATATGCCTCATCATTTATTCGGCCACCATTCGCTTCCCGCACATAGAAGGAGTCGACAACTTCATTTCCGAGGGTTAATACCCGGGCATGACGAATGTCGAGTCCACAATCAGCGATTGCTTTCGTAATGCGGTGCAATACTCCGACCATGTCCGGCGCTCGTACTTCGAGGAATGTGGCATTCGATGATGCGGAATCATCGAAACGAACTGTCGGTGCAGCTGGTGCAAGCGCAGACGTAGCACGACGAGGCCGAGCATTCGCTGCACGATCTGCAAGTCGCGAATCAAGTGCCAGTCGACCAGACAGTGCAAGTCGAAGATTTGTTTCAATCGGTTCCCAGTCAATATCGCCGTGTTGGCTTGAGACACGAAACTCTGAGGCAGCCATTCCCTGCTCATCTGAATGTGCTTCAGCACCTAACACGTCCATGTTGTACAGAGACAGAACTCCGGCAACACGACTAAATGTTCCTGGCTTGTCAGGGCTTACAACTGTGACACGGTCTGGTTGTGTGCGGATTGCGATATCGCCAGCGGCCATTAGTTCCAGCACGGCTGCATCCGGGAAAAGCCGCCACATCACTTCTGTCATATCGCCACCACCCAATACATGTCGTGCGCGTTCAACTAAGAGCGCAACAAGTTCTGCTTTCCAATCACTCCACGCCGACGGGCCTGTAGCAAGAGAATCAGCTTGCGTCAGCGCATGTAACAGATCTAATACAACTGTTGATTGCAAGTGCCCAGACACCATGGTGATGGTGGCATCATCAGACAAGTCGCGTCGCGTAGCGGTATCGGCAAGTAACAAATGATGTTCAATAAGCAAACTGATAGTGCGCTGATCTGATTCAGGCATTCCCATTCGCGTTCCAATTTCAGCAAACAGTTCAATGCCCACTTCGGTGTGATCTCCTGGGTATCCCTTACCGAGATCATGGAACAATGCTGATAGAACCAACAAGTCAGGGCGAGCTACTCGATGCACCAACTCTGCGGCATTGGCAACTGTTTGCCATAAATGACGGTCGACTGTGTAGCGATGAAATGCGTTGCGTTGCGGCTTGCTGCGTACCGACGCCCATTCAGGCAACACGCGTACTAACAAGTTGCGTTGATCTAATGATTCAAGAACGGGAATCGCAGCTTCACCTTCAAGGAGTAGCGCAACAAGATCATCACTGGCTCCTGCTGGCCACGGGTCTGGCCATTGTGGTGATAAATCTCCCAGTCGATTTAACGACGCCCGATCAATACGTGCCCGAAGACGCGCTGCTGCTGTTGCAACTCGCAGCAATAACGTCGGATCATCAGCGACGTTAACTGTCTCATCAAGATGCACTTCACCGTTTAACAGATGCACTCCTGGCGCCAGTGGCTGCGGAATAGAAGAACGATCTGCTGGCGGGTCTAGTTGTGCCCACGCTTCATCAGCAATCCACGCCACTTCGCGTCCTACTTCTGCAATGGCTTCCATCAACTTGTCGTCTGTGGCGTATCCGGCCATCGGCGCAACAGGCCCTTGATCTTCCAATCGCAATATTTCACTGGCGCGACCAACTTGACGGTGGAGTGCAACACGCACACCAAGCAGAACGTCATTACATCTGATCAACTGTCGGCGATCATCAGTTGACAATTCCAAACCTGCTTCCACTGCCCACTGCAATGCATGAATGTCACGTAAACCACCAAGACCTTCTTTAAGGTTTGGCTCAAGAAGAAATGCAACTTCCCCATCTTTTGCATATCGCTCAATTATTCGTCTGTGTAATTGCACCAACCATTGACGGCCGTCTTTCTTCCAACCAGCAGACGCCTCACGAATCAGCTCGTGTCCAAGTTTCTGGTATCCAGCAATTACACGTGCGGTCACTAATGCGGTGGCTGTATCAAGATCTGATGTACATAACTGAATTGTCTCTTTCGGAGTACGAACAGCATGACCAAGCTTGATACCGGCATCCCAAATTGGATACCACATCTTTGAGGCGATCTCACCAATGTTTTTTACTGATTTATGCACAAGCAAAATGTCAAGATCGCTGTGCGGTGCCAGTTCACGTCTGCCATACCCACCGACAGCAATAAGCACTATGTCATCACGTTTCTTTTCTCCGGCAGTAGCGGCATTGAAAATCTCTATCAACCAGGCATCAGTGACATCGGATAACGCATGACACGCTGCAGTACCGCCCATTGAGATGTCTGCAATCACTTCAGCACGAGTTGTCATGACGGGATACTTCCATCCGCGCGTCGACGAGTCAGAATCGTCGCCGCCTTCCAAGCACCCCAGGAAATACCAGCATCGTGTACCGCATCGCCAAGGTCTCTCCACGTCAATGGTCCGATGGAAAAAATGTCATCTGGCATCGCTCGAACTTCATATTCATCGCGTCGAGCAGGTGCGGCACCAAACGTCTGCAATAGTTGAGTGGCAGACGATGTCGATGCACGAAGTACATGCAGTGGGTTCGATTGTTGGACATCAACATCAGTTGCTAACAGCGCAAATAAATCTTGAGATACAACTCGAAGAGTGTGCTCGGCAACATTCGCTAATGCAGATGTAAATTCCTTCGACGTCTCATCGATACTCAGTGACGCAATTTCTGATACTTGAGTGGTTATCCAGTGTGGAACCGCACTGATTACAGCCTGATACAGGTCATCGGCATAGGGCTCTAGTTCGCATGCTTCGGGCTGGTTGACCATATCTCCTTGGAGTGTATGGAGCCAAAACAAGCCACGCCTCACACGAAACAAAGTTGCAACAATTACCTCGGGCCCCGAAACGACTAAACATGAGATATGACACATGCATTGGTATTGGCAGGCGGCGGCGTAACGGGTGTTGCATGGGAAACGGGAGTCCTGTTGGGATTGCGTGATGCCGGCCACGACATCATCGCCAACCTTGACCTAGTGGTGGGTACCTCAGCTGGTTCCACCGTGGGTGCCCAGATACTTTCGGGCACGGACCTTGCTGATCTCTATGCAGGACAGATTGCTGAAAAGCACAATGAAATTTCCCCCCAACTTGATCTAGACGCACTAGCAATCATCTTTGGAGAAATGGCTTTGGGTGGAACTACCACTGATGAACAACGCATACGAATTGGAGAACTTGCGCTTGGTGCAACAACCGTGGACGAATCGACACGACGTGCTGTTATTGAAAAGCGTCTGCCTTCTCACAACTGGCCAACCACCCCACTGATACTCACTGCAATAGATGCGTTAACTGGAGAATTTGTCACGTGGTCGAAAAACAGTGGAGTCTCACTTGTCGATGCGGTGACATCAAGTTGTGCAGTGCCGAGCGTGTGGCCATGCGTGACCATTAATGGTCGTCGCTATTACGACGGTGGATTACGCAACAGTGCAAATGCATATTTAGCCAAAGGGCACACTGATGTCATCGTGATTGCGCCAATGACCGGCGGACCTTCGCTCATCGTTGCCGCTGAACTTGATGAACTTACGGCATCAGGAAGCACGATTCGCATGATTGTCGCCGATGCTGAAGCAATTGAAGCAATGGGGCCAAACTCACTTGACCCTCGCTTTCGTCGTGTTGCAGCAGAACACGGCCGCAGGCAGGGCCGAATCGCTACATTCTGAACGCACCTCATATTCCTAGGAGTTTGGCAATATCACTACAATTGCCACACCACCTACGGAGGTTTTTATGACGTTTAATCCCACCACACCTCAGGGATTTCCAGGCACTATCGGTCGCACGCTCGCTGAATCCACCCCATACTTCCCATCAGAAGACACCGACGGAAACAAGCCGAACATTTTGATCGTTCTGCTTGATGACGTCGGCTTTGCTGACTTTGGTTGTTACGGCTCAGAGAACGCAACACCTGTCATCGACTCCATCGCACAGCGCGGTTTGCGCTTCTCTGGTTTTCACACCACTGCCATGTGTTCTACAACTCGTGCTGCAATTCACACTGGCCGTAATCACCACTCTGTTGGTGTTGGATGCCTCGCAAACTTCGACAGCGGATACCCCGGCTATCGCGGGAAGATTGCAAAAGAAGCAGGAACACTCGCTGAAATGTTGCGCCCTCATGGATACCGCAACTACATGATTGGCAAATGGCACGTCACCCCACTCACTGAAACAGGACCGACTGGTCCGTTCGATGGTTGGCCACTTGCACGGGGCTTTGATCGCTTCTACGGATTTCTGGATGCCGAAACAGATCAGTTCAGTCCTGAAGTAGTTCGCGACAACTCGCACGTCACTGCACCTGGTACATATTGGACTGGGTATCACCTCACAGAAGATCTTGTCGACAATGCAGTCACGTATCTTGCAGACCACACAGCCGGTGCACCGAACTCACCGTGGTTCATGTTGCTCGCACCTGGCGCCTGCCATGCTCCGCATCAAGCACCTGTGCCAATCATTGATCGTTGTGAGCAGTACTACTTAGATGGTTGGGATGCAGCACGCGAACGTCGACTTGCGAACCAAATCACACTTGGTCTTGTGCCAGCAGGCACCGAACTACCGCCGCGAAACGATTTCGTTTTCCCATGGGAAGATGTACCGGCAGAGCAAAAGCCACTCTTTGTTCGTCTCATGGCTGCGTACGCTGCGATGTTGGAACACTTCGATGAAAACTTGGCACGCGTGATCAAGCAACTTGAAGTGTCTGGGCAGTTAGACAACACCGTCATCATGGTCATGAGCGACAACGGAGCCAGCCAAGAAGGTGGCCCGTGGGGATTCATTAATGCAATGGGTCCGTTCAACCTGATTCCTGAATCAATTGAAGAAAAGATTGCAAAAGTTGGCGATATTGGTGGTCCCGATACGCATAGCAACTTCCCATGGGGTTGGGCAATGGCTGCAAACACACCGCTGAAGCGCTACAAACAGAACACGCACTCAGGTGGTATTCGCGATCCGTTCATTTTGTCGTGGCCAGGTGTCGTGAAAGATGAAGGCGGACTTCGTCATAACTTCTGTCATGCCATCGACCTGGCACCCACAATCCTTGACATGCTCGGACTTGAAGCACCAAGCACCATCAACGGAATAGAGCAGATGCCAATTGAAGGAACATCATTCGCCCCGGTTATTTCGAATGCTCAGGCAGTTGTTAATCGTGGTCCTCAATATTTCGAAATGTTTGGTCATCGCGGATTATGGGAAGACGGCTGGAAAGCTGTTGCATTTCACCAAATGGGAACTCCATTTGAAAATGACAAGTGGGAGCTCTACAACCTCGATGTTGACTTCAACGAATGCAATGACCTAGCTGAAGTAGAACCTGAACGACTCGCTCGCATGATTGACATGTGGTGGGAAGAAGCCAACAAACACAGCGTTCTTCCGCTTGATGACAGATTCGCTCCACGCTTTGTTGAAAACGCGGAACGTCATACCGGTGCACGAACCAACTACACCTTCTGGCGCGGCATGGGACACTTGCCATCTGACGTAGCACCAGACTTGCGAAGCCGTTCGTACACCATCTCAGCATTGATTGACGTTCCGAAAGATGGTTGTGAAGGCGTCATCATTTCTCACGGTGACCTCACCAGTGGTTACAGCCTTTTTATTCGTGATGGCCATTTAGAACACGACCTCAATATTGGTGGTTCACATCAGATGTTGCGTTCTGACAAGCCCATCACACCAGGCACTCATACCGTTGGCGTGCGAATGAAGCGCAATGGAAACGAAGGAACGCTCACCATGTTCATTGATGATGTTCAAGTGGGAACAATGACCACCAATAACATCTTCTGGATTCTCATCTCATGGTCGGGTCTTGATATCGGGCTTGACAGAGGAACGCCTGTCAGCCATTACGAATCACCGTTCTTGTTTACGGGTCATCTCACAAAAGTGGAAATCAGTCTTGACAATGATCAAGTGCTCGACTTCCATGGTGAAAGCCGCGCCACCATGGCGCGCGACTAATACAGCGTTATTTTCTGCCAGAGGCAGGAACTTCACTAAACGG
>CAMDBY010000010.1 GCA_945889575.1 Bifidobacterium breve | reverse complement strand
TTCAGCGCATCTCCTACGCCTTTCGCGAGACCATCGCAAGTTTCCGTCGCAACGTCACGTTGTCCGTAGCGGCAGTCATTACATCTGCTGTTTCGCTGCTACTTGTCGGTGCGACGTTTCTGATGCAGCGCGCATTCGACAATCTGCTTGTTCAATGGCGTGGAGACGTCGGAATGATCGTGTTCGTTCGTCCTGATGTGACCCCTGAAGCGTTGAAATTTGTCGAACAGAACCTGAAGTCGCAACCAAACATCATTGATGTGCCGAAACTTACGTATCTCGATAAGGCCGGAAGCTTTGAAGAGGCTAAGCGTGTATTCGCTGGCGATGCCACGACATTGAGCTTGTTGTCGATTGAAACAATCCCATCCCAGTTCAAGGTGGTGCCAAAAACAACTGACCCTGAACTGGTGCGCAGTCTTGCCGACCAATACCGAACTCTTCCAGGAGTTGCCGGTGTGTCGCTTGCAGAAGATGAGTTTGATGTCATTTCCACACTGTCCGGGTTTGTTCGCACAGTCACCATTGCAATGTCCTTAGTTTTGCTCGCTGTGGCAGTAATCCTTATTTGGAACACAATCCGCACCGCAATTTTTGCTCGGCGCCGGGACATTGAAGTGATGAAATTAGTGGGTGCCACTGACTGGTTCATTCGAGTGCCATTCATTATGGAAGGCCTTATACAGGGTCTTGTGGGTGCCATTTTCTCCTGCGTCGGCTTGTGGACACTCAACAGCGCATGGACTTCCGGAGTGGCCGGCTTCAAAGCAGGCACTTGTGTTAGTTCGCTCGTAGTTCCTGATTCCTATTTGAACGGAGTCATGATTGCGTTGTTAATCATTGGTGCAACTGCTGGCGGTGTTGGCTCTGGTGTTGCCTCCAGCAAGTTCCTCGACGTCTAGTCGAACTACTAACAATTCGGCCTGTATCGCTAGGGTCGTGGTATGGATTTTCAAGACATTCTCTTCGACGTATCTGATGGCATTGCCACAATTACTTTGAATCGACCAGACAAATTGAATGCGTTCACTGGGCGCATGATGTACGAAATTATCGCGGCATTAGACATCACTGATGCTGATGACGATGTCAAAGTAGTCATCTTTACTGGAGCTGGACGCGCCTTTTGTGCTGGGGCTGATCTGTCCTCAGGTGGAGACACCTTTGCGAAGGGCGGCAGTGACGTACAGACAAAGCAAGGTGTGCCCCGCGATGGTGGCGGGCTCGTTTCGTTGCGTATCTACGAAAGCTTGAAGCCTGTTATTGGTGTTATCAACGGCCCAGCCGTCGGAGTAGGCGTCACGATGACCCTGCCGATGGACTTCCGTCTCGCGAGCGACACTGCAAAATTTGGTTTCGTCTTTGCAAAGCGCGGAATTGTGCCTGAAGCATGCTCGTCGTATTTCTTGCCACGCCTTGTCGGAATCTCCCAAGCAACAGAATGGGTATTTACTGGTCGAGTCTTCCCAGCATCTGAGGCATTGGCCGGAGGCTTAGTACGTAGTGTGCACGCAGCTGATGACCTAATGGCCGCGGCAATTGCAATTGCGCGCGAAATTGCCGACAACACAGCACCTGTGTCTGTTGCTATGTCACGAAAAATGTTGTGGCACATGCTGGGAGCGTCGCATCCTATGGAAGCGCATCGTGCAGATTCACGCGGTATTCAACAACGTGGTCGTAGCGCTGACTCAAAAGAGGGCGTAGTCAGCTTCCTTGAAAAGCGGACTGCTGTGTATCCCGACAAGGTGAGCGGTGGACTTCCGAGTATTTTTGCTGGTTGGGAAGAACCAGAGTTTTTCTAAGTCATGTCTGACACATCAGCTAGCAAGTCTCTATTTGATATTGCGGGTCCCGATTTCTTCGTTCATCTTGTAGATGCCTTTTACGATGGCATAGAAACTGACCAAGTGTTGTTGCCGCTGTATCCGGAAGGAAGTGAAACTACGGCAGCGCGTCAACGCCTGGCGCTATTTCTTATTCAATACTGGGGCGGACCCGATACGTATATGCAGGAACGAGGCCATCCTCGACTTCGCATGAGACACAACCCATTTGTTATCGGTGCATTAGAACGCGACCATTGGTTGATGCACATGGCTGCAGCCATAGAGCAGACCATTACTGAGGTTGATGAGACGTATCGAGAGCATGTCACGACAGAGCTTGCTCATTACATGGTTAATACAGCCGAGGCAATGCGCAACGTTTAGTTAGCTGTGATGCGAATCAGGCCCTAGGGCATGCATAGCAATGGCCGCTGCAGCACCTACGTTGAGCGAGTCAATTCCACCATGCATCGGTATACGAACAATATGAGTTGCCTCGGTCATGGTGTCCTGTTCCAACCCATCTCGTTCACTGCCAAGAAGTAGCGCTGTCTTTTGTCCTGGCGTAACGGTGATCAACGCAAGTGACGTGGCATTTACTTCAGGTGTCATGGCATACGACACGAAGTTATGTTGCTGCAATAACTTTCCGAGGTTCTCGTCTTGAGATAACCGAACAAAGGGAACCGAGAGTCCTGACCCCATTGATACGCGTAATGCTCGGCGGGCTAACGGGTCTGCACTGCCTGCAGACAGCACAATGGCATCCCATCCAAGTGCTACAGCACTGCGCACAATGGCCCCCAAGTTTGTGGGGTTATCAATCTCTTCTGCCACAACAACACGGGTTGCGCGAGAGAGAACATCGTGTGCCGATACCAAGGCGGGCCTGCGAAATAGTCCCGTTGCGCGCAAGGGGACACCAAGACCGGTCACGTCGCCACGCAATTGTTCTGAACCGATAAACACCTGAACAGATTCACCAACCGACTCAGCCAGTCGAATACCAGTTGGTTCGTCGCACAAAAGTGCAACTGCTTCGTAGCGCAATTCGATTGCTCGATCAACTACTAGGTCGCCCTCGGCAACAAACATGCCAGCACCCACTGCATCAAGTCGTTCCAACTTGCTTGCTAATTGTCTGTCACGCCATCGAAAGGGGTCTAACCGTGGGTCAGACCCATCAGTGACGCGAATAATCATTTGACGATGTGAATTAGTAGTACCACGGGAATGGCGACCAGTCGGGTGCGCGCTTCTCTAAGAAAGATTCGCGCCCTTCATCTGCCTCGTCCGTGCCGTATGCAAGGCGAGTTGCTTCGCCAGCAAATATTTGCTGACCAACAAGACCGTCGTCAACAAGGTTGAATGCAAACTTCAACATGCGTTGTGCTGTTGGGCTCTTACCGTTGATTTCTTTCGCCCATTCCAATGCAACTTTTTCAAGATCTGCATGAGCCACTACTTCGTTCACGGCTCCCATTGCCTTCATGTCATCGGCTGAATACTCGCGACCCAAGAAGAAAATTTCACGAGCAAACTTTTGGCCAACCATTTTGGCCAGGTAGGCAGAACCGTAGCCACCATCAAACGAAGCGACATCAGCGTCTGTTTGTTTGAACCGTGCGTGTTCGCGGCTGGCAAGTGTGAGGTCTGACACCACATGCAAGCTGTGTCCACCACCGGCTGCCCAACCCGGCACTACGCAAATCACAACTTTTGGCATAAAGCGAATAAGGCGTTGCACTTCCAAAATATGTAGGCGACCAGAACGGCCACGATCAACGGTGTCTTGTGTGTCACCATCTGCGTACTTGTAGCCATCTTTGCCACGAATACGTTGGTCGCCTCCACTACAAAATGCCCAGCCACCATCTTTGGGTGATGGGCCATTGCCGGTGAGCAGGACACATCCGACATCAGTTGCCATGCGCGCATGGTCTAAGGCCGTATACAGCTCATCAACTGTGTGTGGTCGAAAGGCGTTACGTACTTCAGGGCGGTTGAAAGCAACGCGGACAGTGCCCTGGTCAACTGCACGGTGATATGTGATGTCAGTGAATGAAAAGCCGGGCACTTCGCGCCATGCCGTTGGGTCGAAAATAGGTGAAATAGTCACATCATCATTGTTCCACGCCAGACGCCGTATCGTAGAAACCCATGACAACACTTATTGCATTCTCAGGTTCGTTACGCGCCGATTCCTTCAATACCCGTATTCTGAAAGCCCTTCCGGCGCTTGCTCCTGAAGGTACCAACATCGCACTATTCGATATTGCTGAATTGCCGATGTATAACCAAGATCTTGATGCCGACACCGTCCCGCCAATTGTTGCGGCATTGCGCGCAGCCATCGCTGAAGCTGATGGCGTCATCATTGCTGGTCCTGAATACAGCGGTTCGTACTCAGGAGCAACGAAGAATCTCATCGACTGGGCATCACGTCCGTTTATGAAGGGTCCGATTATTGGTAAGCGTTCCATGGTGATTGGCGCAACGCCCGGACCTGGTGGTGGTGCTCGTGTTGTGGAAGCAACGAGTGCATTGCTCACAGCCTTGGGCGGCACTGTTGTCGGTAGAGCTAATGCGGCAGCAATTCACGAAAAGATTGCGCCAGACGCATACGTGATTACGGACGAAGAGTTCGCACAACAACTTCGCGACGGTCTCGCGGCGTTCTAACTACCAGGTGTCAACCATGGGGCGTTTCTTGCCCGTGCGCTGACGCCATGATGTACCTCTGCCGATGATCGACAAGATGCGTGCACGAGTCTCAGCAGGGTCAATAACATCGTCAATCTCTACATGGCTTGCCATGTTCAGTGCGTTGCCACGTTCGTAAGCGCTCGCAATCAACTTGGCTTCCAATGCGGCGCGTTCTGCATCGTCAGTAATTGCTTCTAACTCTTTGCGGTACCCAAGTCGCACTGCGCCTTCAAGGCCCATTCCGCCAAACTCGCCGGTAGGCCACGACACGGTCATGGTGTTTGCATGGAAGCTGCCACCAGCCATTGCTTGCGCGCCGAGCCCGTAGCCCTTGCGCAACACAATGGTGATCCATGGCACCGTGATGCTGGCAGCAGTCACGAACATGCGGCCAAAGTGACGCACCTGGGCAGTCTGTTCTGCATCGGGGCCTACCATGAACCCCGGTGTGTCACACAAGCTGATAATCGGAATGTCATATGCATCACAGAGTTGAATGAACCGTGAGGCCTTATCTGAAGAATCAGAATCAATCGCACCACCAAGGTGTGCAGGGTTGTTAGCAATAACGCCAATCACGCGGCCTTCAACTCGCATGAACACCGTCAAAATACCGATGCCAAATGTGGGGCGCAACTCAAGAGCAGTTCCGATGTCGGCTAGGGCATCTATCACTGTGCGCACGTCATAGACACGTGTGCGTTGTTCCGGAATGAGTCCGCGCATCACATCATCGGGGTGTCTAGTCCATGTTGACAATGGACCCTGAAAATATGACAAGTACTGCTTGGCTGCTGCGACTGCTGCTTCTTCGTTTGCAACGCGAATATCAACAACACCATTTGCTGTTTGCACATTGATATCGCCAATGTCCGTTGGCTTGACGAGCCCGAGTCCGCCGCCTTCAATCATGGCTGGACCAGCCATGCCGATGTTGGAATTCTCCGTAGCGATAATCACATCACAGCATCCGAGCAATGCAGCGTTGCCCGCAAAGCAATAGCCCGACGTAATGCCAACGATTGGTACAAGGCCAGACAATTGTGCAAAGTATGCAAAGGCCAAGCAATCAAGGCCAGCAACACCGGGGGAGTCTGTGTCGCCTGGACGGCCGCCGCCGCCTTCAGCAAACAAGATGAATGGCAAACGTAATTGTTCAGCCACGGCAAACAGACGGTCTTTCTTTTTGTGGTTCAGCGAGCCTTGCGTGCCGGCAAGAACCGTGTAGTCATACGACGCCACAGCAACACGTGAGGCATCTTCGTCGAACAACGTGCCGTTGACAGTGGCAAGACCTCCGACAAGTCCGTCACCAGGAGTATTGCGAATCAAGTCGTCAAGGGTTCTGCGCTGACGTTGTGCGGCTACGGCAAAAGATCCGTACTCAATGAAAGAACCATCATCAACCAGGTCTGCAATGTTGGCGCGTGCAGTGCGTTGTCCTTTTGTGGCACGACGGGCAACTGCTTCTGGGCGAGCATCATCGGTAGTCAGGTGACGACGATCGCGGTACCGGGCAAGGTCTGCACGTTCTCCTACGGATGCGGTTGCTGAGGCTTGCGTTGCAGTGACGTCAGCAATGGCCCCTGGTGTGATGTGCACCAGTACCTGACCAGCAGTAATAGTGTCGCCTTCGGCCACCAGCACTGCTGTGATTGTTCCTTCAACACCCGCTTCAACGGGGTGTTCCATCTTCATTGATTCAAGTATCAAGATTTCACGGTTTGCGCGCACCGTGTCACCTGGTTTCACGGAGATCTTGAAGACGGTTCCAAGAATGGGTGACGAGACATTGTGGGTAGTCATGGCTCATTGTCTCACACGGCCACTTGTCACATCATGTCGAGGGTTCACCTAATAGTCATGTGTCGAAAACCTAAACACTGCCGTTTTGTAATTTCGGCATAACAACATTGTGCTTGTGAGGATCCACCCCCTGATCAGCACAATTGTTGGCGAGCGCGCCCTGAGGCCGATTTCGGCCATCTCAGTCGTCTCTGCAATTGGGACGGTTCTCAGCCCAGCCTTGTTCAAAGCGCCTTTGGTTTTGTCTTTACTCAGCCCTCGGATTCCGTTTCTGCTGCTCGCAGCCGGTGGAACAAACCCCATCCTGTTTGTCGTACTGATCGGTATTCGTTTGTCGATAACTGATTGGCACTGGTTTGATCTTGGGCGACGTCATGGTCGCCAATGGGCAATGAAGTCTCGTTTGTCACGAAAAATTCTGTTGTGGAATCCTCGCGCTCAAAAGATCGGTGTTGTTGCGCTATTAGCAATCCGTCCAATTTCACGGCACCTGTTGTTGTCGGGAATGGTGGGACTGAAATCACGTACTGTCGCAATTATTGACGTTGTCAGCACTGTGGTGTTCTTAGTGGCCATCATCATGACTGTTAAGGGTCTTCGCTAGTAGGTTTTCTCGAGTGCTTGCTCTTGTCATCGGTGCTTTTCTGCTGGGGTGGCTTGTAAGAACTGTTCGGCCAGTACCTATTGCGGTGACGGTATGGGCAGACAAGTACGTGCTGCAGGTAGCACTGCCCGCAGTGATCATTGCAAAAATCAGCACAGTTTCATTTAATGCCGATGTGGTTCTCCCAATTGCAGTGGCATGGTCTGTGATGTTCGCTTCAATCGTTGCGGTGCTGACTGCATCTCGGATATTGAAATGGAATCGATCTATCACGGGAGCATTGCTGCTTGTTGGAGTTCTCGGCAACACGAGTTTTCTCGGTCTCGGCATGGTGGAAAGTTTGTTAGGTACAGACCACCTTGCGTCTGCAATCGCGTACGACCAAGTTGGTACGTTTGTCAGTCTTGCACTGTGGGGTTCCTTTATTGCAAGTACATATGGTGCTGGTGAAAGCGGATGGCGACCCATTCTGAATCGACTCTCTCGCTTTGGGCCGTTCCTAGCCCTGCTTGCAAGTCTTGTATTTCGAGTTATCGATCTTCCTGCTGATGTGTATCCGATTCTCAATGGCGTTGGGAAAACAGTTGCGCCAGTTGCAATGTGCGCATTGGGTCTACGTTTCACATTGAATGTCAGTCGTTCCGTTCAGGTGCCAGCATTGTTCGGTTTGATATCAAAGATGGCGGTACTGCCGGGGCTTGTCTATGTCGTATCTGTGTTGATTGGTTCACCACATGACCTCGCATGGTCAACGTCAATCTTGCAAGCTGCTGCGCCACCTATGGTCACTGCTGGTGTTGTGGCGGTTGGTGCAGGTCTCTCGGCAGAACTGGTTGCCTTTATGGTCGGAGTCGGCACACTTGTTTCGTTTGTGTCGCTCCCATTGCTGTCTCTCGCGCTGTAGCTCTTCGGTGGCGATTTCTCGATAGTAATGGGCTAGAACTCATTGCATGATTTCGTTTATTCAACGCCTAGAAGATCTCACCGCTGAAGCGCCGCTCGCTCCGGCCATTACCTGTGCGGGTGACACTATGTCGCGAGTTGAGTTGTTACAGGCTGGCTACAACCTCGCTGTGTATTTGCACGAACATGGCGTTCGTGAAGACGACATGGTCACAGTTGCAGTTCCGAATAGCATCGATTTCTTTATCGCATATATCGCTGCATGGCGACTTGGTGCAACCCCGCAACCCATCTCGTCGCGTCTTCCACAACGCGAACTCGATGCAATTATTGAACTGGCAAATTCATCAGCAGTGATTGGTGTTGAAGAAGGTTCCGTCACAGGTCGAGTATGTGTACCAACCGGTTTTCGTGCACCAGATGCCGATGCGACACATCTCCCGTATGTGTTGTCAAAGGCATGGAAGGCTCCAACATCTGGTGGCAGCACAGGTCGTCCAAAACTCATCGTCTCTGGCGACCCAGCAGCGCTTGACCCTGAAGCGCCGTTGCCACTGATGATGCAAAAGGGTGGCTGTTTAGTGATGCCGGGGCCGCTCTATCACAACGGTCCAGCTGTATGGAGCTGTCAGGCATGGCTGAACGGCTTACACGTGGTGCTGTTGCCGCGTTTCGATGCAATAGGAACATTGGAAGCGATTCAAAAGTACAAGGGAACAGTGCTGTACATGGTGCCCACCATGATGAAGCGCATTACGAGATTGCCAGAAGAGGAACGACTGTCGTTTGACCTTTCCAGTTTGCAAGTGGTGTGGCATCTTGCAGAACCATGCCCTGAATGGTTAAAGCAAGAGTGGATTGATTGGTTGGGTGCAGAGCGAATTTTCGAACTGTATGCAGGTACTGAAGGACAAACGGCAACAGTGATTACGGGCCATGAATGGTTGGCGCATCGCGGTTCGGTTGGAAAAACAATTCCCGGCACAGTGAAGATCACAAATGAAGACGGAGCAGAACTTCCTGCAGGAGAAATGGGCGAAGTCTGGCTGCGTAGTTTGCGCGACACGCCTACCTACAAATATGTCGGAGCTGTTGCGCGTACGTTGGAAGGTGGTTGGGAATCACTCGGAGACATGGGGTATCTCGATGCCGATGGTTATCTGTATCTAGGAGACCGTGCAGCAGACATGATTTTGTCTGGCGGCGCAAACATTTACCCGGCAGAAATTGAATCTGCAATTCAAGAACACCCGGCCATCAAGTCGTGTGCCGTTATCGGATTTCCCGATGAAGACAAGGGCAACGTAATTCACGCAATTGTGGAAGCTGACCCTGCTGAAATTAGCGAAGCAGATTTGAAGAGCTTCCTCGGCGAACGCCTTGTGATCTACAAAGTGCCACGCACCTTCGAATACGTTGACTTTGCGCTGCGAGATGATGCAGGCAAGGTACGCAGGTCTGCTTTGCGGGCAGAACGTTTGCCTAAATAGTCAATACAGCGGCGGTAAGACGAAGTGCGTTAGCGCCTAAGACTTTTTCAAGCACATCACGCGGCACGTTCATGTTTGTTAGCCATGCAATGCAGGCAGTGACACTGAGCGTGGTGTTCGGGCAATCAGAACCGAACAAGATTCGGTCAGGGTGACGCGTGATGTGTTCCGACGTAATGGTTGGATGTTCCGTTACAACCGGGGTTAGGTCTGCGTACAGCGATGGGTGTGAATCCATCAGTGCAATTGCTTCAGGGGCTGCATGATGTCCGCAGTGAGCCAAAATCAATGGCATCCCAGGAAACTGGTCCGCAACTTCACCAATTGCAGGAAGTTCTTCAGCATCGGTTCGGCCATTCACATTATGGCCAAGGTGCACCACCGCAGGAAGATGGCGTTCTGATGCAAACGCAAACACGGATTGCAGGCGCACGTCGTCAACTGCAAAGTTGCCTACCGAACAATGCAACTTCAATACTCGTAGTCCAAGCACATCAACTGCGTGACGAACAATTGCTACGGGGTCCTCATCTGCAGGGTGAATTGTTAAGCCGCCAATCACGCGCACGGGCGACTGCGCAAACTGCACAACAGTCTCGGCTGAAGCACTATTGAGCCCTTCAGCAACTCCTGATTTATGGGCATAGGGCAATGTCCAAATGGCATCAACGCCTTCGCTTGCCAACGTCTCAATGACAACCGGGTGGTCATTGGGGTATGCGAGCGTGAATGCGGAACTCGCGCCTGTCTCGAAAAAGGCACGCACTTTCTCCCCGAGGCGACCTGGCAGGAGATGTACATGTGAATCCACTACTGTCATTTCGGCAATTGCCATATCTCAAATTTTAGGCACAAATTGGTAACAATGCCGAATAGATGTGAGTAAGGTCGCAGTTGAGGCCAGTTTGAATTTTTTTCTATCACGCGTGACGCGAGTGTTAAGCACTACCGCGGTTGTCGTTAGTGCCGTTGTCTGCGTCTCGTCATCGTCTGTTTATGCAGAGGGTAGGGCGTCAGTCGCTGCAGCGGGAGATGGTCTTCGTGCGGCCGACGCAGGAAGCTGTACGGGAATTGATGCCAGCACTAGTAGTTGGTCATGGACAAAACCCACTCTTGAATTTTCGACTGACAGTGGTGCGACGTATCAATCAGCAAGCGGCACGCAGTGGCAAACGAGTGTGTGTCGGGATACTGCCAGGTACTGGTTTATTATTCGAACAAGCACGGCGGTTGACATGGGTAGCGCAGGACTCGCTTCCGGTCTGCAGTTTAAGGTGACGGTTCCGGCAAAGCTTGGTGACACTTATATGTCGGCGCAAGGGTATTCCGACATGGTCAGTTATTCAGAAACTTCCGCAGCAGCTGTGATTGTTACAAAGGCTGCATCTATTGCAAAATTAAATTTTGATAGTCAGCAAGCTGTTCTTGCTCGACATCCAGAATGTAAGGGTGTCCTCGAACAATGTTCGTTTGAGAAAGCCGATGTTGATTATGTGGCGACTGTAATTCAACACATAGATTATTCAACTGCGGCTCTGAACGAACAACAATTGTGGCAAAAAGGATTATGGGTGGGAGCCAGTGTCAATGGTTTTAGTATTTCGATGAACTGCTCCAGCCCACCGAGTGGTTCGTCTGGCAGTACATATAGCGATCCGTCTGGAAGCCCACCAAGTGGTTCGTCTGGAAGCCCACCAAGTGGTTCGTCTAGCAGTTCTAGTTCTCCAGAACTGAAAGTTTCTATCACCAATACGCCACACTTGAAATTTTCTGGCGAGGTGAACAGCGGCTCATTAAAGACCTTCTTTACGAAAGATGTCGCTACTAAATGTTTTGGAGATGGGAAAAGCACCACGACATTGGCCCAGATAGCTGAGAAAATGTCGGTGCAACGTTCTGAAACAAAGGAAGGGACAACGACACCAGTCTTCAAAGCAGAAGCAGTGTCTGTTCCTGTGGAGGGAATAGTTGTCTCTGTTCCGAACATGACATTTTCTAATCCGATATATTCAGTAAAGAATACGCTTGCGGCTCAGAGTCTGGCGGTGTACACACAGAACAATAATTCCTCCAGTTCCCCCTCGGGTACGTCGACTGGTTCCCCCTCCAGTTCGTCATCTGGTTCCACCTCTGATTCTTCCTCTTCAACACCAGTTTTGAAAAATTATGTACGGACCACCGTCAACGTAACTAAGGCCACCATCACAGTGATGCTTGTTACGGCGCAAAAAATAACGATTTATAGAAAAGTAAACGGCAAGTTGAAGTTGCTCAAATCAATGACCGGCAAAAAGGGCAGCAACAAATACATCACAGTATTCAATAAGGGGTACTCATTTGTGGTCAAGGACTCAAAAGGCAAAGTAATTTCTACTCAAATTACTTCGACGAGTCTGCGGCACTTCGTCTAATTCGGTACCGTTTAGTGCTGGGTGCGACAATGAGTCATGGGAAATTTCGCTTTCGATAATGAACTGACATTGACTGGCCCGTTTCGTGCCCCGCGCCAAATGTTGGCAGATCAGGAATATGACGGTCACACAAGCGTGCACGACGATGCAACGGCCGACAAGTTGGGATTACCTGGCGCGCCCATTGAAGGACCAACGCACTTCAGTCAGTTTGACCCGATGGGGGTTGCGATGTGGGGGAGCGCATGGTTTGAACACGGTTGCATCAGTTCACATTTCGAGAACATGGTGATTGAGGGCGAAGAAGTGCAAGCAACAACGATTCGCACATCGGCTACATCGGCCCGCATTGGCGCAGTTACGTCTGATGGTAAATCTGTGTTGTCTGGCACCATGACTCTTGGACCACATCACCCAGAGACAGAACTAGACCGCAGGCTCGGTGCCATTAAAGAACCGGGAGAGTTGTTCATCATTGATCAACTGCGCGTGGGGGACAAGAGTACGCCGGAACGAGTATCAATGTCGTTTACAGAAAGCAACGGTCATCTGTATCCATTTTCTCTGAATGACAAGTTGCAGATGATTACTGAACCATCGTCATGGTACGCATCTGATACTGCTGCACAATCGCCATGGGGTCGAGCAGTCATCCCTACAGAAATGGTCAGTGTTCTCGCACACAAAGTCGGTGGAGTAGGCAAAGTACGTGGGCCTGCGGTCGGTCTATTTATTGACTTGGAGATCCGCGTCATTAACGGCCCGCTGTTTGTTGATGCTGAATATGAATTGGTGCACGAAATAGTGGGCATTGGCCAAAGTCGTCGGGTCGAGAGTTATTGGACTCGCACATCGATCACTGATCCGGTATCTGGAGTATTGGTAGCTACGGTGCTGCTACATCAAGGTGTTTTCAAGGCTTCGTACGACAAATACCCTGCCGACAAATTGGCGCCTTAAATTTCGACGCGTGATCCGACTTCAAAGACGCGGTCAATCGGCAAATTAAAGAATCGACTGGCACTGTCGGCACCGCGATTAAGCCATACAAATAAGTGCTCTTGCAATGGGTTCATTCCTGGCGCTTTACCAGCAATGATTGATTCATGTCCGAGGAAGTAGGTGACGTCATCTGCGTCGTACTCAAGGCCGAAGTGAGACAACGTCGACAGAACCACTGGTACGTCTGGTTCGTCCATGAATCCAAAAGTGATCTGCACTTGGAACACCCCCGGCGCAACTTTGGTGATGTGGGCGCGATCCTCTGGGGCAACACGAGGTTCTTCTGCAGTGTCAATTGCAACAATGAGAGTGCATTTGTGGAGAACTTTATTGTGCTTCAAATTGTTCACAAGCGCAGGTGGCGCTTTACCCAGGTCCTTAAATAAGAACACAGCAGTTCCAGAAACCCGCTTCACATCTTCAGCTTCATCAAGAACTTCTTCGATTGGACGTTCTCCACGATGGATGCGATCAGCAACGAGCATGCGTCCGCGGCGCCAGGTTTGCATCTGAACCATCAGGATTATTCCGACTGCAAGTGCGAACCAGCCACCATGTGGAATTTTCACCACGTTGGCGCCGAGGAACCCGAGTTCGATGACGAAGAGTGGAGTACAAATTGCAAATGCACGGAAACGACTCCAATTCCATCGGTCAGTGAGCACTCGGAAAAAGATGAGAGTTGTAATCGCCATTGTCATGGTGACTGCAATTCCGTATGCCGCGGCCAGATTGCTTGAGGTGCGGAATCCGAGGACTAGTCCGATGCACGCAATCATGAGACCCCAGTTGACGAGAGGCACGTAAATCTGGCCGGAATGGCTATGGGATGTGTGGCGAATTTGAATTCGTGGCAGGTAGTCAAGTTGTACGGCCTGTGCCGTGAGTGAGAACACACCAGAAATTAAGGCTTGAGATGCGATAACAGTTGCACATGTGGCGAGCAGAACAAGAGGGATGAGTAGTTGTTCAGGAGCCATTCGGAAGAAGACACTTTCAATGTCTTCAGGGTTGGCAAGAAGAAAAGCTCCTTGGCCCCAATAATTCAGTAGCAACGCTGGCAATACCATCGCATACCAGCCAATAGTGACGGGGCGACGACCAAAGTGGCCCATGTCGGCATACAACGCTTCGCCACCGGTGACCACCAAAAAGATTGATCCAAGCGACAAGAATGCTTTGCCAGATTCATGTGTGAAGTATCGAATTGCATAGATGGGGTTGACTGACGAAATGATTCCGGGTTCAGGAATGATTTTTGACAAACCAAGAAGAGCCAAAGTGGTAAACCACACGACCATGATTGGTCCGAATACTTTGCCCACGGTTCCTGTGCCCCGGCTTTGCACCATGAATAAGCCAAGCAGGATGACTACGGCAATGGGAAGAACCCACGACGCGAAAGATGGAGACACTTCTTCAAGGCCTTCCACCGCACTCAAGACTGAAATCGCAGGGGTTATTATTCCATCTCCGTAAAGAAGTGCAGTTCCAAACACTCCGAGCGAAACAAGCAGACCTGCCTTGGTGACATTTTTAGTACGTTTCGGCATCACGAGGGCAGTTAAGGCCAAGATGCCACCTTCGCCTTTGTTGTCGGCGCGCATGACAAGCAAGAGGTACTTAATCGAAATGATGATGACGAGTGCCCAGAATGCCAAGGAGCAAATTCCGTAGACATTGATGGCGTCAACAGTCATTGTGTGAGATTTCTCAGTAAACGATTCTTTAAACGAATACAGAGGGCTCGTACCAATGTCTCCGTACACGACGCCTAGAGCACCGAGCGCTAGTGCTGCGGTTCCTGTTTTTGAGTGGCTGTGCTCGCCATGAGACTCATCGTCATGAGTCTGATTAGTGGGCTGTTGTGATGCCGCCTCGGCATTGCGCTTGGCGCCCTTTACCGAGTCGATGCCGGCTGAATTGTCTGATCCCACAGGTAGGCAACACTACTGCCCTGTGGGGCGAACTCCTATAAGCGTCGCCACAAGAATGGCTACAGACCTATCGAGACGATGTGGGGTATGGCAACCAGGTTGCCGCTTCGAAGTCGTACAGCTTGCAAGCTTTCGTGGCTTGCAGATATGCCTTCAATGAATACTTCGAGTAGCGCACGGTGTCAGGGAAAGCCTCAGCAATAGCGGCTGCTGCTTGTGGCAACTTATGAAATGGAATACGCGCATCAACGTGGTGGGGCACATGAACGAAAATGTTGTGGAACCAGAGATAGTTAATGATGCGCGGCGTGTGAAGAACGGTGGTTGATTCCATCTGTCCGTTGAACTGGGTCCACTCTTTGCGAGTCCACCAACGAATGTCGGGCGCGACGTGGTGAACGTAAACGGTCCAACCAATGATTTGAGTGAACAGCAAGAACGGAACAACCAATACCTTGATTGGCATCCAGATGGCTGTTGCAAGGCCGCCATTGAGTGCACCGAGGATAACGGTGCCTGCGATAGCTACAAGCAATACAGAGCTGAGAGTGATTTTGTCGCGCACGATTGCGTCGTGACGCTTGCCGGGCGCATTGAAGCGCCACATCTTGAGCCACCACACTTCACGCAGGAAATAGGCGCCAGAACCGAGACATGACCATTCGAGACGATGACGAAGTTTCTTCATGCCGCTGAGTGCTTCGTACTCGGCAACAGTAAGTGGGTGCCACACAAAGTCAAAACCCTGACGAGTGGTGTAGCCGTGGTGAATACGGTTGTGTCCGAGATCCCATGCGGATTCGCAGTGAACACTCGGGCCCATGCACAGTTGGGCGATGATGCGATTCGCCTTACGCGAATCAAGAAGTGCATTGTGTGAAGCGTCATGACCAAGAACAAAGAGTCCGGAAATAGCGAGACCAGCAAGTAGCCACCAGATGCCAACTGCCCACCATGTATTAGAAAGCACTAACGCGACTGTAGGAACTGCATACAAAACAGTTGCTTGAATGAGTGCACGTGTGGCGCGCAATGGTGATCGTTCGTAACAAATTGCCGGCACGATGGCGCGCACGTCATTAAGAGAATTTTCCCGAGGGGCTGGCATGGTTGGTGATTCGATACTCACCCCCACAGGTTATGTCCCTACCTACCGTTAGGTAGGGACATTCCGCAGAATCTTGGTCACAGTGACTGAGAGGGGTTACTTCAGCCGATTTCTCAACTGTACGAAGACTTCGGTGCCGACAATCTCTGATAATTCATCGCCCAGACTGTCGAGAACAGAAGAGCCACCGACATATGCATCGGCCCCTTCCGTGCAGCACCACGCCATTTTTGTGCCGTGGTCGCCCCAGTCGGCACGGGACCATCTGCGCACCGTGGCAACTTCCACGTTGTCTTCGCGCATTTCCCAATCAACTTTGATGGGTAACTGCCAACAGACTGATGGTTTCCAATCAATAGGTGATTCATCAAAATATTCAGCGGCCAAGTGCAGTGCGCATCCTTCGCCACCCGCAAATCCATTGCGGTTATGAAAAATACATGCACCATCAATAACGCGTGTTGCAGAGTACGACTCGTCTGCGAACACTGTGCCTTTATTTGCTTCGGCGTGAAATTGAAAGAGGTGAACTGGGATAGAGGCAGCGGCGGCAGACAGATTGCGTGCTTCATCAATTCCGTCTAGTTCTGCCCCGAGTGAACAACAGCCGTGGCCAAGAGTTTCGTCAGCCGTGGCGTTTATGCCTTTGCATCCCTTGCCCCAAATACATGTCCAGTTGGAAGCAAGGAAATCACGGTCAAATCGCCAGACAGTCTGACCGGCATCAATTTCTTCGTAACTGCTCACGAGACCACGATAGGGCAGGTGTCTAACTATGTGACAATGGTCTCCTTATACAAAGATAAGAACATGATCAATCATTACCGTGCTGCCCGTGCCGAACTCGATGCGCCAGGGTCACCCTTTGCCACCACTATGACTGACGTTCGTGGTGTGACCATAAAGACGTTTGTATCTGCTCCGCCCACGATGCGAGTGGTTTGGGAGAACTCCATTGGTCATGCAGACAAGGACTACATCGTCTACGAAGATGAGCGATACACGTATGCAGACATTCATTCTCAGGTTCGCAAGCTTGCACAGTATTTAGTTGAACACGGCGTCACGCCAGGAACTCGCGTCGCACTCGCCATGCGCAACTATCCGGAATGGGTTGTTGGCTACTGGGCAATTTTGTCGGTAGGTGCAGCAGTCGTCGGAATGAATGCTTGGTGGACCACTCCTGAAATGGAATACGCACTCAATGACAGTGCACCAGTCGTATTGATTGCAGACGACGAACGCCTTGAGCGATTCGAACAAATAGAGAATGCGCCAGCAGTGCACATTCTCGGCGTGCGTACTGATCGTGCATTGCCTGCTGGCAGTGGGCGTTGGGCAGATGTTCTAGCAATTGCAGATCCTGGTGTTTTGCCGACTGTTGATATAGATACTGACGACGACGTCACCATCTTTTACACATCAGGTACCACCGGGTTTCCAAAGGGCGCACAGTTAACGCATCGCGGATCAGTATCGAACATCTTCAACATGCTCACCATGACAATGGCAGCCAACTCGGCTGAGGCAAAAGGTATTGCTGCCGGCGATATTCCTGCACCAACAACTGCGCCGTCGGCCTACCCGGCAGCTTTCATGGCGCCTACTCCACTGTTTCACGTGACTGCGTGTAACTGCATCTTGCACCCTGCAACTGTGATGGGTGCGAAACTTGTTCTGACATACAAATGGGAACCGGGCCGTGCGCTCGAACTCATTGAACGTGAACGCGTCACCACTTTGTCTGGTGTTCCAACAATGAGTCGTGAATTGTTGTTGCACCCTGATTGGGAAACACGCGATACATCGTCCTTGCAAGGCATGGGCGGCGGCGGTGCACCATTGCAGCCTGACCTCGTGCACAAGATTGCAGGCGCGTTGAAGGGCGGCCAGCCATCAACTGGATACGGCATGACAGAAACGCACGGAATTATCACTGCAAACTCCGCTCGTTGGCTTATTGCTAAGCCCGCATCATGCGGACCATTAGTGCCAACTCTGGAAGCAAAGTTTGTTGATGAAGACGGAAACGATCTTCCATCAGGCCCAGACACCGTCGGGGTTTTGTGCGTCAAAGGTGCAGTCATCATTAAGGGGTATCTCAATAGGCCAGAAGCTAATGCTGAGAGCATCCAAGATGGTTGGCTAAA
>CAMDBY010000009.1 GCA_945889575.1 Bifidobacterium breve | reverse complement strand
ATTGCTCAAATAGAGACTTGTCGTAGCCCAAACGAATTCTGTTTGCTGCAATAACATCAGGTTTGCAATTCTTCCCGCATGTGAGAGCGGCGGGGTCTGAAGGCAACATCGCAAACAGCATGTACGTAAAGAACGAGACAGCTAAAAGCAGAATCAAGGCGAAAAAAACACGCCGGACTATAAACAAGAACATAAAACCCCCTTCACCTTAATTCCCAACATCACACCAATAGCAAAGGGGGTACCGACCAAAGCCGATACCCCCTTCACAAGGTGATTTACCTACGACTTAACGTAGAGATCTCCGTAGTTGTACGCCCCAAATGGTGCCCACTGGTAAGCATTGCCAACCTTTGAACCCCAAATGCTTTGAGTCTTTAAAAAGGTTCCAGGCAACGCCCACAAACGATCAACAACAAACTGGTTCAGCTCTTGCCACATGACGCCTTGTTTCGTGCGGTCTAGCTCCTTCTTGGCAAGGTCCACTTTTCCTTGGAACTCTGCGTAGTCAGGATCATCAGCATTGCGGGTGAGGTTGAAACCACCAGCTGTTGTAAACAATTCAGGAATAACTGTTGAAGCATTAGCCCAGTCAGGAGCCCAACCGCCACGAGCAATGTCGTAGTTGGTCTCAGGGTTCATAACTGTTGGCCAGTACACACTTGGTTCCACTGGCTCATCCTTCAATTTGATTCCAACTTTTCCGAGCGAATCAATCCAGATTGCGACAGCCTTATCCCAAACCGGAGTTGCAGGACGATAGAAGGCAAGGCCGGCTTTCGCACGTGCAGCAACGTCAGGACACGCAGTCTCTGCTGCTGTCATTGCTGCTTGCGCAGCCTCAACATTTGCAGTTCCGTCTACATTCAAGCCGTCCGGCATTGTTGACTTCTTGTAGTCAAGTGCAAGAGCTGGCTTGATATATCCGTCGGCGAAATCTCCTGTGTACGGTCCGCCACCGGCCTTACGAAGGGCTTCGCGGTCAATAGCCAAATAAATAGCTTTACGAACTTCAACACAAGACAAATTCTTTACGTTCAAGTTTGTGTATGAAACAAACGGGTCGTAATAGTCAATGCGGCGATCTTTGAAAGCATCGTCCTCAAAAATTGTTTGCAGGTTCTCTGGTTGGATACCGCCTGAAACCGCGAACTGATCGTCTCCGGCGTCCTTGATCATGCGCTCATCCATCACAGCTTCGTCGAGACCGAACTCATATACAAAGGAGTCTGGGTTGGCACTACGCACTGGGTCAGAGTCTTTGCTCCAATTTTCATTACGTACAAGAACCAAAGACTTACCAATTGTGTAGGACTCAATTTTGTATGGTCCAGAAGATACGGGCTTCAGGTCGTACTTTTCACCAGTATCAGCCGCCTTCGGCACTGGGCTAAAGGAAAGCAATGTTGTGGTGTAGTTGAAGTCAGCGACAGGCACTTTCAAATTGAAAGTAATTGTCTTTCCATCACAAGAAACAGCTTTGTCATAAGCAGCCTGCTGTTCGGCAGTTGCCTTGTATGGGCCTGGATAATCGCCGGCATCAATGTATGACGAGGCATATGTAGGACCATCTGTGATTACGTCAGATGCCCATGTGCGAGACACGCCATAAGCCACGTCTGCACAAGTGATTTCAGCGCCATCTTCAAAAGTTCCGCCATCACGCAATGTGAATGACCACACTGTTCCGTCTTCATTGTGTGTACCGAGATCAGTAGCGAGGTCAGGGACAATTGTTGACCCTTCATCGCCTGCTACGTACTTATACGAGGTCAATGTACGGTGCATTGTTGAACCAGCAAAGGCAAGGTCGTCGCCCGTGTAGTTGCGCTGCGGGTCAAGGTGCGCAATCTGCTCACCATTGCTCAGAATGTGGATTGTTCCACCTTTTGTTGGCGTGCCGCCTTCACTTTCGCTACCACTGCTGCCACCGCACGATGCGGCAACCACTGAAGCAACAAGAGCAAAACCGACTGCGGCGATGATACGACGCTGTTTCATGAGTTTCTCCCCTTCATGTCCTGTGTATTTACAAGATGCCAAACAATAGCCCCAAAACAAACAGAGACTGAACAACTCACCGCCCCATTAGCCCCGTTTGGGAACCTGCGGGGTCTTACAGCAGATTCTGTCGATCTGCCTTAGGGTCTAAGGCATCCCTAATAGCGTCGCCCACGATGTTAAAAGCCATAACCAGCACGACTAGCGCAATGCCTGGGATGAACAAATAGGTTGGGTCAGCCCTGTAATAACGCACAGAATCTCCCAACATGACGCCCCACGAAGCAGCCGGCTGCATAAGGCCAAGCCCAAGGAAGGACAAAGTCGATTCTGTGGCCACGTAGCCCGGGAGACTGAGCGACACAATAACAATGACTGGTGCCCACAAGTTGGGCAGCAATTGTTTGAAGATGATGTGTCGAGTGGTTGCTCCACTTGCCTTGGCTGCCTCCACGAACTCTCGTTCACGCAATGACAGTGTCTGGCCTCGCACAACGCGTGCTACATATACCCAGCCAAATGTTGCAAGAACCAAAATGATGTACGTCATCCGAGCAGGGTTGCCTTCGGGAACACCGAGGGACTCAAGACGTTGAGTGAAAGGCCTGGTAAGGGCAATGATCAACAAGAAAGACGGAAAGGCAAGTGTGACATCCATGAATCGCCCAATAATTGAATCGACCCATCCGCGCTTGTAGCCAGCTACCACACCAATGACAAGCCCAATTGTAGTGGTCAACAGAGTGGCAAGAATTCCCACTAATAGAGACGCGCGAGCTCCGTAAATCAATCGAGCAAAAATATCCCGACCAGTTCCAGGTTCAACACCGAGCCAATGTTCGGTTGAGATACCACCGAACGCACCTTTTGGAAGTCCGTAATCATTGAGCGCATCACCATCGAGCGCATACGGGCTGATACCAAGCACCGCACAAATCACAGGAGCAAAGGCAGCCACGAAAAGATAAAAGACAATTACTCCAAGAGCGACGCGAGCAAACTTGTCCCGTGACAATCTGGCCCACGCAAGTTCACGGGGTGATTTCCCTACGATCGACTCTGCGGAATTCGGCTCGACGCCATCTTCGCGAACAGAATCAATCACAGAGGTCATTGCGCTTCTTCGTGCAACCGGTATTGAACAATACGAGCGAACTCATCAGGGTCAAGGCTTGCGCCACCCACCAACGCTCCATCAATATCGGTCTGTCTCATTAACTCAGCGATGTTAGCGGCCTTCACAGAGCCTCCGTACTGAATACGAATTGCTGCTGCCGTCTCAGCGCCATAAAGCACTCCGATTTCTTGACGTATTGCGTGGCACACTTCTTGCGCGTCAGCAGTTGTGGCTGTTTTTCCAGTACCAATAGCCCAAATCGGTTCGTATGCAACCACAATTGTGGCCGCTTGTTCAGGAGTGAGTTTTGCGAGACCCGCCCGCAACTGACCAAGCACTTTTTCAAGTGTCTTGTTCTCCTCACGTTCTGCCAAAGTCTCACCGACACACACAATAGGAATCATCTTGTTAGATAGAACTGCGGAGACTTTCTTTTGTACCATCTCATCAGTCTCTGCAAATAGTTCACGTCGCTCGCTATGGCCACAAATCACATATTTCACGCTTAGCTTTGCCAAGAACACAGGTGCGACTTCACCCGTGAACGCTCCCTTGTCTTCAAAATGACAATGCTGTGCGCCAAGCAGAAACTTCAGGTCATCGGCGTCAATCAAAGTTTGAACACTACGAATATCCGTAAACGGTGGGTGAACGCTCACGTCGACTGACGCAAAATCGTCTTTCCCTACGAGGTACGCCAACTTCTGCACACACTGAATTGCTTCAAAGTGATTCTGATTCATTTTCCAATTGCCGCTTATCAACGGCTTACGAGAATTATTTGACATTTGGAGCGCCTCTCAATGCGGCCAAGCCAGGCAGATCGCCCAACTCGAGAAGTTCTAATGATGCACCACCACCGGTGGACACGTGGTCGATTTGATCATCTAAGTCGAATGTTGCGAGCGCAGCAGCGCTGTCTCCACCACCCACAACTGTAAACGCTTTAGTTGTCGCCATCGCTTCGGCGACAGTGCGCGTGCCAGCAGCAAAACGAGCGTCCTCAAACATTCCCATCGGACCATTCCAAAAGACTGTGCGTGCGTCCATGATCACGTCAGTAAAGGCGCCTGCGGTGCCAGGTCCGATATCGAGACCTTTTGCGCCATCAGGCAAACGAATACCATACGAAGCGAACTGTCCATCGGCATCGAGCCCGTTTATGTCCTCTGGCAAATAAATTGGTTTCGAATTCTCAAGTAACTTTCTACATGTTGCAATTTGGTCAAGTTCACACAATGAGTCACCGACTGGGTACCCCTTTGCTGCGAGGAATGTAAAGCACATCCCTCCACCAATCACTAGAGCGTCGACGACACGTAGAAGTGCTTCGATAACGCCAATCTTGTCGCTGACTTTTGCACCTCCGAGCACCGCAACGAAAGGTCGCTTCGGGGAATCGCGCAGTGAACCAAGAATCTCGACTTCGCGTTCCAGCAGTCGCCCAGCTGCCGACGGCAGGGAACGCGGGGGTCCTACGATCGACGCATGTGAGCGATGTGCTGCACCGAAAGCGTCATTGACATACAAGTCAATTCCCTTAACAAGGCTCGCGACGAACTCCGGAGAGTTCCCCTCTTCACCAGCGTTGAAACGCAAATTCTCCAGTAGTTCGACACCAGGCGCCAGTTCCGCCAATCGACGACGAATCGGCTCCATCGAATATTTCGGTTCAGGTTTACCTTTGGGACGACCGAGGTGACTGGCACATACGACCGTGGCTCCCCTGCTCGTCAACCATTCAATGCTTGGCAAAGCCGCTTTGATACGAAAATCATCAGAGATTTCGCGAGCATCATCGGGACCGTGCATCGGAACATTAAAATCAGTACGAACAAGAACACGCTTTCCAGCGATATCACCGAGGTCCTCTAGTACAGGGACACGCGCCATGTGCAACGCCTACTTAGCTACGTGCAAAGCAAGATCAACAAGTCGGTTTGAATAGCCCCACTCGTTGTCATACCAACCGAGAACCTTGACCAAAGAGCCCATGCTCATTGTTAAGTCGCTATCGAAAATGCACGAGTGAGAGTTCGTCACAATGTCGCTCGAGACGATTGGTGCATCCGTGTATTCCAGAATGCCCTTCAATGGCCCAGCAGCAGCTGCCTTAAAAGCAGCGTTGATTTCCTCAACCGATGCTGGCTTCTTTAAGTTTGCAACAAAATCTGTAATCGAACCGGTAGGGACTGGTACACGCAACGAAGTTCCGTCTAGTTTGCCCTTCATTGATTCGAGCACAAGGCTTGTGGCACGAGCAGCGCCAGTACTTGTGGGCACGATATTGATGGCGGCTCCACGAGCACGACGCAGATCGCTGTGAGGCCCGTCGACCAAGGATTGATCACCGGTATACGCATGAATCGTGGTCATCAGACCATTCTCGACACCAAAGGCGTCATCGAGAACTTTTACCATCGGAACGAAACAGTTGGTTGTGCAACTGGCGTTTGAAATGACTGTATGAGTACCGCGTTTGAAATCATTGTGATTCACGCCGTACACGATTGTGGCATCTGCACCGTTCGACGGAGCGGAAACAATAACAAGTGGTGCGCCACCTTCGAGATGCATGGCTGCTTTGTCGCGGTCGGTGAAAATTCCGGTTGATTCAATGACGAGATCAACTCCTAACGCACCCCACGGCAATGCCTTTGGGTCACGCTCTGTAAGAACCTTCAGGACTTTTCCATCAACACTGATCCCGCCTTCAACGGCTTCGATTGTGTGTGGAAGGACGCCGAGTACTGAGTCATATTTCAAGAGATGAGCCATCGTCTTGAGAGACCCCAGATCATTGACTGCCACAATCTCAATATCGGCACCGCGGGCTGCAATTGCCCGAAAGAAGTTGCGGCCGATTCGACCAAATCCGTTAATACCAACGCGTACAGTCACAATGTGGTCCTTTCATCAAGAATCGTGGGGCTCGCTCATGGCGAACCGCCCCAATACCTTAGTTCGCCGCCCTCGTACGACGGGTGCCCACTCTGATTGATGTGACTCTAGAGAGACACATCGCGGTGAGTGAGGCGCAATTTGTAGCCCATATCCGCGATTCGTTCTGCAATATGGCCAGCCAAGGCGACGGACCGATGTCGACCCCCAGTACAGCCGATGCCAATGGTGAAGTAGCTACGACCTTCTTGGACGTAGGCAGGCAAGATCAACTCAAGGAGATTATTCACCTTGTCTGAGAATTCAGTAGCGAGAGACGAATCCAACACATAGTCCTTGACGGCTTCATCAAGTCCGCTGAGTGGTCGCAAGTTTTCATCCCAGTGAGGATTGGGCAAGAAGCGAACATCAAGAACCATGTCAACGTCAATGGGGACACCATGCTTGAACCCAAAAGACATGACGGACACTTGAAGCGAATCCATTATGTCCTCAGTGCCGAACAATGACATCAGCTGACTCTTCAACTGGTGAACATTGAAACCAGTCGTGTCGATCACAATGTCAGCAGCCGCCTTCACTTCACCGATGGCGCCGCGTTCGCGCTCAATCACTTCTTCTAACCCAAGACTTCCATCACTTAATGGATGCTTACGTCGCGTAGCTTCATAGCGTCGTACTAACTCGCGAGTTGTTGCTTCCAGAAATACAATTCTGACCTTATGACCCTCGGCACGAAGAGTCTCAATGGCTCCGAGTATTCCAGCCTGTTGGCGAGCATTACCTACAACTAGGCACAGCTTGTTGATCTCACCACCGGCTTGACCGGACAACTCAACGACTTTGTCGATTAACACAACCGGAAGATTGTCGACGACAAACCAGCCCATGTCTTCCAAGCTGTCAGCAGCCTGGGAACGTCCACCACCTGAGAGTCCCGTTACAACGAGGATGTCAGTCATAAGCGAAGGCTACAGGCTGAAAGTTATTGCTTGGTTGAACGTAGATACAACAAACGGGGAACGGTGTGAGCCAATGCATATTCGGGAGCTCTCGCTAGAAATCCAGCGGGCGGTGAAGGCTCCACCATTCTTTCAATAGTCATACCGTTTGCAATCAGAGCATTGACATACCGACTAAGGGGACGATGTATGAAGCGGATGTACACGTCCTTTTCCACTTCTTCAATCGATTCGGTCTCCACCAGGTACGGCCCAATTCTCCAATACTGCTCTGGCGGATCAATAATGTGGTCGTCAATCCAGCCACTTCCTGGTGTTTGCAGCAACGGATGATTGAGAAAAAAACTGAATTGGCCACGTGGCTTCAAGACGCGCGCCACTTCTGTCATTGCTTCATCCATCTGATCTATGTGCTCGAACACTAAACAAGCAACGACAGCATCAAAGGAGTTATCGGCAGCTGGAATGTTTGTGGCACCACCGAGTAGGTATCGGGGACCACCGCCACGCTCTATCGCAATATCGATATGTAATTGAGTTGGATCAACTCCGAGAACGTCAGACCCTTGCGCGGCCAAAGCGCGAGCAATCTGTCCGTCGCCACAACCGAGGTCAAGTACTTGAGCCCGGCCTGCAAGTTCTTCAACAGCAAGTGGAATTATCTGCTCTAGATATTCAGGGTCTGCGCCATTTGTGAATCCATCAATCCACCACTGGGCATGTTCGTCCCACAAACCATTGTCACTCATCTCTACACACTAGATGTCTGAATGAAAATGAGCGTAAACGGCATCTGCTACAGCAGAGGGCAACCAAGACAAGAGAGACAAATCTTCACGCGACGCATTCTTTACTGCGTTGACACCCTTCATCTCTTTTACGAGGCGTTTTGCTCTCACTTCTCCGAGACCAACAATTCCATCGAGTTGCGATGAGACCATCCGTTTCCCGCGTAACTCCCTGTGGAATGTATTTGCGAATCTGTGCGCTTCGTCTCGCACTCGCTGCAACATGAAGAGTGCTTCGCTCCCTCTCGGAATGATGATTGGTTCCTGTCGACCGGGGACAAACACTTCTTCGAATTTCTTGGCAAGTGAGGCAACGGGTATTTCATCTGTAAGCCCCAAGTCGGCCAGCACCTGCACGGCGACACCCAATTGACCTTTGCCGCCGTCGACCAAAAGCAACTGTGGCGGATATGAAAACTTGGATGGTTTAGTTCCATCGGCTGCAGCTGGCGCATTGCGTGCGTCGAGATATGCCTGAAGTCGGCGAGTTAATACTTCCTTCATGGCTGCATAGTCGTCGTTACCAATCACTTCCTTCACTGCGAATCGCCGGTATTCACGTTTGTTCGGGATGCCATCTTCCAAAACCACCATGGAGCCCACGTAGTCAGTGCCGTGCAGGTGGGCCATGTCGTAGCACTCAATGCGCAAGGGCGCTATCGGAAGATTGAGTAGTTGCTGCAATTCAGTCAATGCCTGACTTCGTGAATTGTGATCAGACGCTCGACGCAGGCGATGCCTGGCGAACTCTTCTCGCGCATTTACAGTGACGGTTTCGTGTAATTCACGCTTGTCGCCGCGTTGTGGAACCCGAATCTGAACAGCAGTACCGCGTAGATGTGTCAACCATTCGGTGTACGTAATGGCATCATCTGGAAGAACAGGCACTAAGACCTGTGAGGGAATGCCTAACGCTGGCTCGTCGCCGTACATCTCTTCCAATATTCGATCAACAAGACCGCCTGGCGATAAGTCTTCCACCTTGTCCAAAATGAAACCCTTACGCCCGACAACACGTCCTTTGCGTACGTAAAACACCTGCACTGCAGCTTCTAGTTCATCATCTACTAGACCGATGACATCGAGATCTTCATCGCGCTCGCCCACCATTTGCTGTTTTTCAAGCGCACGCTCTACTCCGCTCAGACGGTCCCGTATACGACCCGCCTTTTCGTATTCCATGTTCTTAGAGGCTTCCAGCATCTCTGTACGCAGTTGCATGACTACTGAATCTGTATCTCCATCAAGAAAAGCGCACAGTTGTTTTACATATTCTGCATACGCAGTATCTGAAACTTCTCCCACGCAGGGTCCAGAACACTTCTCAATGTGAAACAACAGACAAGGCTTACCAAGTTTGTTGTGAGTATTGAATTTTGATTGACTGCAGGTTCGAACAGGAAATGTTCGCAGCAACAGATCTAACGTGTCGCGAATTGCCCATGCGTGCGGATATGGACCGAAATACCGGGTGCCCTTCTTCCTAACGCCACGCATAACGACTGCACGAGGCCATTCTTCATCAAGTGTCACTGCCAGAAACGGATAGCTCTTGTCGTCGCGTAAGCGAACATTAAAACGAGGGCGATGTTGCTTGATGAGCGAGTATTCGAGAATCAGTGCTTCAACTTCGTTTCGAACTTCAATCCACTCAAGAGAATACGCAGCAGTGACCATTGCGGCAGTTCGCGGATGCAACTGCGTAACATCCTGAAAATAGTTAGATACGCGAGATCGCAAGTTGGACGCCTTGCCGACATAAATGACGCGACCAAGTTCATCTTTGAATTGATACGACCCTGGTGACGTAGGAACTGATCCTGTCGCTGGACGTTCAACCGGCATAACTACTTCTTGGCAGCAGTGGTTCGTTTCACTGCAGTATTGGTTTTTGTCGCTGGTTTCTTTGAAACTGCCTTTTTCGCAACAGGCTTCTTCACTGTCGCCTTCTTGACTGCCTGTTTCTTCTCAGTCTCCATCGGTATTGATTTCAGACCCAGCATGGGCGCCAAATAGAAACCTGTATAACTGCCCGGAACAGCTGCAACAGCCTCTGGTGTGCCTTCAGCTATCACGAGACCACCGCCACTTCCACCTTCAGGTCCAAGGTCAATCAGCCAGTCGGCTGTCTTAATGACATCCAAGTTGTGCTCGATAACCAAAACAGTATTTCCTTGATCAACGAGGCGCGACAACACGGTCAACAATCGTCTCACATCTTCAAAATGCAATCCTGTCGTTGGTTCATCGAGAAGATACATGGTGTGACCGGTTGAACGCTTCGCAAGTTCCCCTGCGAGCTTTACGCGTTGTGCTTCACCACCTGACAAAGTGGGAGCCGATTGGCCGAGGCGCACGTACCCCAATCCGACATCTACCAAGGTTTGCATATGACGTGCGATTACCGGTTGGTTAGAGAAAAAGTCGACAGCCTCTGAAATCGGCATGTCAAGAATTTCCGCAATGTTCTTGCCTTTGAATTGAATCTCTAATGTGTCTCGGTTGTAGCGGGCACCTTTACACACTTCACAGGGCACGTAGACATCAGGAAGAAAGAACATCTCAATTTTAATCGTGCCGTCGCCAGAGCATGCGTCGCAACGTCCACCTTTAACATTGAAGCTAAATCGTCCTGGCTGATACCCACGAACCTTTGCTTCCGGCGACGCTGCAAACAACTTTCTGATGGAATCAAACACGCCTGTGTAGGTGGCGGCATTCGATCGCGGAGTACGGCCAATCGGTGACTGATCCATGTCAATTACCTTGTCAATGGCTTCAATACCTTCGACGGAACGATGCTTGCCAGGCGAATCTTTGCTCTTGTAGATCTTCTGCATCATCGATGGCAACAAGATGTCGCGAATCAAAGTGCTCTTACCACTACCTGACACACCGGTGACTGCTACGAAACATCCGAGCGGGATCGACACATCTATATTTTGTAAGTTGTGCTCGCGGGCGCCCCGAACCGTAATTTCATATCCGCTCGGCTCGCGTCTCTTCTTCGGCACAGCAATACTTGCCTTGCCAGTCAGATATTTCCCTGTGATGGAGTCAGATGCAGTGCCAATACCAGCAACAGGTCCGCTGTACACGACCCATCCGCCATGCTCACCTGCACCAGGACCAATATCGACAATCCAGTCGCTTTCTTTTATTGTCTCTTCGTCGTGCTCAACAACCAATACGGTATTTCCAAGATCGCGCAAGCGAATAAGAGTGTCGATAAGACGACGGTTATCTCGTTGATGCAATCCGATGCTTGGCTCATCAAGAACATAGAGAGTGCCAACCAACCCTGAACCAATCTGACTCGCCAACCGAATACGTTGAGCCTCGCCGCCAGCCAAAGTGCCAGCAGGTCGAGACAATGTGAGGTAGTTCAGACCAACGTCAAGAAGAAACCCAAGTCTGGCATTGATTTCCTTTGTGATGCGTTCCGCAATGATCGAATCGCGATTATTCAGAACAAGCCCAGATAAAAACTCTGATGAATCAGCAATCGACATGTCACATACATCAGCAATATGTTTGTCGTTGATGGTTACTGCAAGTGTTGCAGGGCGAAGTCGTGCACCGTTACACGCTGGGCACGGAACTTGCCTCATGTAACTTTCAATCTGCTCGCGAAGGTAGTCACTTTCAGTTTCTAGGTGACGACGCTTTACCCACGGAATGATTCCTTCATATGACGTGCTGTACTGGCGTACCTTCCCGAACCGGTTCTTGAACTTGACCTGCATCGCGCCCTCTTTGCCATGCAGAACTAGTTTCTGATGCTTTGCAGAAAGCTTTGAGAACGGTTTATCAAGATCAATTCCTTCATTCTCTGCAAGCGAAACCAAAAGGCGATGGAAATATCCCGTGTCAGAAGTGCGCCACGGAGACAACGCACCCTGATTAAGTGACATCGACATATCAGGAATTACCAAGTCGGGGTCCACCTCAAACTTGGTGCCAAGTCCCTCACAGTTGTCGCAGGCCCCGAATGGCGAGTTGAAAGAGAAATTTCGCGGAGCGGGTTCGTCGTAGCTTGCACCACACTTCGGGCATCCCACATGCTGACTAAAGGTGAGAATCTCGCCTTCCTCGTCGCCCTTTGCTACTAGCTCAACTCCTGCAACACCGTCGGCTAAACGCAGTGCCGTTTCTAGTGAGTCTGTGAGGCGGCGCGTAATGTCATCACGTCGAACGAGACGATCAACAATGATATCGATTGAATGGTTCTCATAGCGAGCCAACTTCTCACCAGACGCCAAGAACTCTGCAATATCGCGAACTTCACCGTCAATACGAGCACGCACATAGCCCTGGCCTGCCAGTTCAGACAACAATGTGTCGTATTCGCCCTTGCGCCCCCGAACCACCGGAGCCAAGACTTGAAACCGAGTCCCCTCATCAAGAGTCATGATTCGATCAACGATCTGTTGTGGCGTCTGTCGTTCTAAACGAGTTCCGTCGTTCGGACAATGCTGAATACCGATACGTGCATACAACAAGCGCAAATAGTCGTAGATCTCTGTGATTGTGCCAACAGTTGAACGCGGGTTACGGCTTGCTGATTTCTGGTCGATGGAAATTGCCGGTGACAATCCTTCGATTAGATCAACGTCAGGTTTATCCATTTGGCCCAAAAACTGGCGCGCGTACGCCGAGAGACTTTCAACGTACCGGCGTTGGCCTTCGGCATAAATGGTGTCAAAGGCGAGAGAGCTTTTTCCGCTGCCAGACAGTCCTGTAAAGACGATGAGTTTGTCGCGCGGCAATTCAATGCTGACATTCTTGAGATTGTGTTCGCGAGCTCCGCGTACGACTATTTGGTCAGCCATGTGGAAAGGTTACCGAACGCCTATCGTGCGTCACGAAGTTCGCGACGCAAATCATTTATTTCATCTCGCAAGCGAGCCGCATACTCAAATTTGAGGTCCGTAGCAGCTTCATGCATCTCTTCTTCAAGAGTCTGAATCAAGCGACCCAATTCCTGTTGCGGAAGTGATTTCAGATCATGTTTGACCTTGTCGCGCTCATGTTGTCGTCGGCCACCCTTGCCAGGCAAGGCCGAATCTTCACCGAATCCATTCAGGAAGGACAAAATGTCACCAACAGCTTTTCGGATTGTCTTTGGCTCAATTCCGTTTTCAAGATTGTATGCGATTTGTGTCTCTCTACGGCGTTTCGTTTCACCAATAGCACGCTCCATAGACGGAGTGATCTTGTCTGCATACATAATTACTTGGCCGGATACGTTTCGGGCAGCTCGACCGATCATCTGGATCAGTGCCGTCTCACTACGAAGGAAACCTTCCTTGTCAGCATCAAGAATCGCGACGAGTGAGACCTCAGGAAGGTCGAGACCTTCACGCAGAAGGTTGATTCCTATCAACACATCAAACTCACCAAGGCGTAAAGATCGAAGAATCTCAATTCGTTGCATTGTGTCAATATTGGAGTGCAAATAGCGCACCCGTAGGCCTTGCTCTAACAAGTAGTCCGTTAGGTCTTCAGACATCTTCTTCGTCAAAGTGGTTACCAGAATACGATCACCATTCTCGATTCGTCCACGGACCATCTCAATCAGATCATCAATCTGTCCTTTGGTGGGTCGCACAATGACCTCTGGGTCCACAAGTCCAGTTGGTCGTACGATTTGGTCAACTACCCGTTGACTGTGGTTCAGCTCGAAAGGCGCTGGAGTCGCGGACATGAAGATGCACTGGTTGATGCGCTCCATGGTTTCTTCGAACTGAAGCGGCCGATTATCTCGCGCGCTAGGCAAACGGAAACCATGTTCAACCAGTGTGTTCTTACGGCTACGGTCGCCAGCGTACTGTGCATGCAACTGAGGAATAGCCACATGGCTCTCATCAATTATCAGCAAGTAGTCCTTCGGGAAGTAGTCGAGCAAGGTGAACGGAGGTTCGCCAGGCTGGCGATCATCAATGTGCATCGAGTAGTTCTCAATGCCATTGCAGTACCCCATCTCCTGCATCATCTCGAGGTCATAACTTGTTCGCATACGTAAACGTTGCGCCTCTAACAACTTGCCTTGAGACTCAAACATCGCAAGTTGTTCCTGAAGTTCCTTCTCAATGCCCAGCACTGCGCGACGCATACGAGCATCACCCGTCACATAGTGAGTAGCCGGGAAGATGACAATCTCGCTTGGCTCCGACAGTGTTTCACCAGTGACGGGATCAATCATTGTGATTCGGTCGATGGTGTCACCAAACATCTCGATTCGAGCTACTGACTCTTCATACGCCGCGTGGACTTCTACTGTGTCGCCACGTACCCGGAAGTTGCCACGCCCAAGTGTCATATCGTTTCGCCCGTATTGCAGATCCACAAGGCGGCGCAACATGCTTCGTTGGTCGTAGTCAACACCTACGTGCAGTTCGAGAAGTTGTCCCCGATATTCCTCGGGGTCTCCCATTCCATAAATGCAGGAAACGCTGGCAACAACAATCGTGTCCCGACGAGTAAGCAACGCTGCAGTTGCTGAGTGGCGCAGACGATCAATTTCATCGTTGATTGAGGAATCCTTCTCAATGAAGGTGTCGCTCGACGGGATGTAGGCCTCTGGTTGGTAATAGTCGTAATAACTAACAAAGAACTCAACACGATTGTGTGGAAAGAACTCACGCATTTCCTGTGCCAACTGTGCGGCAAGACTTTTATTGGGAGCGAGAATAAGAGTGGGTCTTTGAGTAGCTTCAATAGTCCATGCAATAGTTGCCGATTTTCCGGAGCCTGTAATCCCTAAAAGCGTTTGGAATCTGTCACCAGTGGTAACGCCCTCGGTTAATCCGGCAATTGCCTTCGGCTGGTCTCCGGCTGGCTGGAAAGCAGAAACGACCTGAAAATCTGGCACACAACTATCGTACTTCCCTCGAGTTACGAGGCGACTACACGATCTCCGGCATCATCAGCAGCCGGAGGTAGTGCAAGTGCCCATTGCCACACGTCTTCCACTTGGTCGCTCAAAGTTGTCATGTCACCCGAGTTGTCAATCACTTTGTCCGCAATCGCTCGCCGTTCTTCGCGTGTCGCCTGTTTTGCAATACGGGCACGTGCATCGTCTTCTGCCATTGATCGAAACTCAACCAGACGTGACACGGCAAGTTCAACCGGGATGTCAACAACAACAACCCCGCATAATCCGGCGCGAGGGTTTTCTGTAAGAAGCGGAATATCCAAGACAACAATGTTGTCGGTTGATCGCTGAGCCCTCATCCGGGCATCCATTTCCATCGCAATGGCCGGATGAACAATTTTGTTCAGATCTTTCAGGGCTTCTGGGTCAGAGAAGGCAATGGCTGCCAATGCAGCCCGGTCAAGAGCACCATTGGCATCAATAATCGACGCGCCGAATTTCTCAGCAAGCACCGAAAGCAAAGGAGCTCCAGGAGCCTGAAGTTCTCTAGCGATTGCATCAGCGTCGATAATGACTGCACCGCGGGCAGCCAGCAACGCTGAGACTGTTGATTTGCCAGATCCAATTCCGCCCGTGAGGCCAATCAGAATCATCGTATGCCCGAAGAAATTTCCTAGTCAGCCTCAGCAGCAACTACTGCGTCAGGAGCTGGTTGCGCTGCAGGAGCTTCGGATGACGGTGCTGCACCCTCTTCGCCAGGCTGACCATATTCCTTATAGTACTCAGCCCATGCAGCTTCTCGCTCGGTGTCATCGCCACCGATCCAGTTGCCGTTCTCATCAACTTCAAACTGGCCTTGGTACTCGGCAGCAAGTTCGCCACCCTCAGCCGCTTGCTTGACAGAGATAGAGATACGACGACGCGCGAGATCGAGATCAATAATCTTGACCCACAACTCTTCACCCGGTGTTACAACTTGCTCAGCGGACTCAACGTGGTGTGTTGACAATTCTGAAATATGGACAAGTCCTTCGATTCCGTCGCCCACTTGAACGAACGCCCCGAATGGAACGATCTTCGTGATGCGACCATACACAAGTTGACCCACTTCGTGACTTCCGGCAAATTCTTGCCATGGGTCTTGCTGTGTTGCCTTCAGTGACAAGCTGATGCGCTCGCGACTGAAATCCACTTCAAGAACTTGAACAGTTACTTCGTCGCCAATGTTCACTACTTGCGATGGGTGCTCAACATGCTTCCAAGAAAGCTCTGACACGTGGATGAGACCATCCATGCCGCCCAGATCAACAAAGGCGCCAAATGCGACGACAGATGAAATTTTTCCGGTGCGAATCTCGCCTGGCTTCAAGTTTGTCAAGAAGTCATCGCGAGTTTCTTTCTGATTCTCTTCGAGGAATGCACGACGCGACAACACAACGTTGTTGCGATTGCGATCAAGTTCAATGATCTTGGCATCGATTGGCTGGCCCATGTACGGAGCAAGGTCACGTACGCGACGAAGTTCTACGAGTGAAGCAGGAAGGAACCCACGAAGTCCGATATCGACGATAAGTCCACCCTTGACAACTTCGATAACAGTTCCGTGAACGACTCCGTCTTCTTCCTTCTTCTTCTCAATATCGGCCCAAGCCTTTTCGTACTGAGCACGCTTCTTTGAAAGAACGAGGCGACCCTCTTTGTCTTCAAGAGTAAGGATGAGAGCTTCAATACTTTCGCCGATTTTTACAACATCGTGTGGGTTGACATCATTCTTAATAGCCAATTCGCGAGTTGGGATCACGCCTTCGGTCTTGTAACCAACATCGAGCAACACGCCATCACGATCAATCTTGACAACTATTCCGGTAATGAGTTGACCGTCTTTAAGCTCAACCATTGTGCCTTCGATGGCTTCGGCGAAACTAGGAATATCACGTTCTGTGATTTGTCGTGGTGTGTAATTGTTTTCCGCGTCAAAGGTGCCCATGGCTGCGGAAGTGATGTTGGTATCGGACAAGGAATTGATCTTTCGAAAGGGATAGGTAGGAGTTATCGGTGAGCCTGAGTTGTCAAGCACCTTCTGGTTGGGAAGGCGAAGGAAACGCTATCACCAGATACTCAGAAGTCTCTAAGGACGGTGTAGCGTCGCCATAGTCGCCTGGGTCAACACTGAAGATGTCCCGAACGTTCATCTGGGCTTTTTCCAGCATTAACCGCAGTTCTCGTGGCGTGTAGCAACCAGTCCACAGGTCCGCTCCCAGCACTTCCCCGTCCTGATTCCGAACTTCTGTCTTTTCATGATTGACGCCGGTATCCGCATCAAATTGAGCTTCCTCGAAATACTTGACCGCAAAATAGGCATTGAACGCTGACAGCGCTAGGGATCCATTCGGCTTCAGAGCTCTACGAATACCGGTTAAGACATCAATGTCGTGATCACCAGCAGTCATCAGACCAAAGGCTCCTTGACACAAACAAATCGCAACCTCGAATTCACTATCGAATGTCATTGCTCGTGCATCCATACGTTCAAAGGAGCATCCATCGACGGCATTTGCTGTTGCCAGGTCAACAAAGGCTTGACTGATATCAATTCCGTGAACCAAAAACCCACGACGTGCCAATTCATAAGAATGTCGTCCAGGTCCACAACCCACATCAAGCACTCGATCACCTGGCTGCAGGTTCAATTGCCGGACTATAAAGTCGATCTCGTTGACAGTGCCTTTGGTAAATGAGTAACGCAGGTACGCAGAACCCATGTGTTCTGCAAGCGGCTCGAACCAATGCTCTCCGATCGCTTCATTGGGCATTTCGAGAGATCAACCCTTCGCAGCAGCCCATGTTGCTCCCCATGCAGCGTGCACTTCAAATGAAACGCTTAATTCGGCAGCACCGCGCATGGTGTCAAGAACCAGCGGCCCGACAACTTCGCGCTCGCTCTCGACAACTTCCACAATTACTTCGTCATGCACCTGCAACACAATTCGAGATTGGAATTTTCCCTTTTCAAGAAGCGCATCAATTCGTACTAGCGCAATCTTGAAAATGTCAGCGGCCAGACCTTGAATCGCTGCGTTCATTGCTTGCCTCTCACCTGCTTGACGAACCCGGAAATTGTCGCTCAATAGTTCAGGTATCTGCCGACGCCGACCAAACAATGTTTCGGTGTAGCCAGTCTGACGTGCTGCATGAATTGCATCGTCCATGTACTGCTTGACATTAGGGAATGCAGCGAAGTAAGCGTTTAAAATTCCTGACGCTTCCTCAACCCCAATTGCAAGACGTTGACTCAACCCGTACGCCTCCATGCCGTAAGCCAAACCGTAGGAGACCATCTTGGCTCTTGACCGTTGATCATGGGTTACGTCTTCAGCCTGAACGCCAAA
>CAMDBY010000008.1 GCA_945889575.1 Bifidobacterium breve | reverse complement strand
TTGTGGCGCTCGGGCTGTTGCCCGATAGCCTTGACTCCTATGTCGAAGAAGACCAAAAAGCGTAAGGCGCGCATGCGCCGCTCCAAGGCCAACCACGGCAAGCGTCCAAACATGGGTCGCGGCTAAGCCGACACCCATATGAGCCGCCTCGTTGCACTGCACGCAGGAGGCTCTCGTGAACCCTGGCAGAAGCTGGGGCTTTCATTTACTGGTAACTCTTGTCTGTTGGCTGATATTGACCTGACCATCACAGACGACCCTCTTGGGCTCTATTCCTGGACCATTGATGTTGGCATTGATGATGTCTGCGAGATCGATGGCATCCCCACCACCCTTGTCTCAACCTCTCCTGGACATCCCGCCACGTCTCGTATTAGCTCTCACACCATCACGGGGCTCGACCACGTAGTGGTCAACACAGACAACCTTGATCGCACGTGTGCGGCAATTGAAGCTGTTCTCGGTCTTGATGTACGCCGCGAACGCGAAGTGGGTAATGGTGTCGTGCAGCGATTCCACAAACTGGATAACACCATTATTGAAGTTGTCAGCGGACCACACATCACCACTGTTGGTGCATCGTTGTGGGGCATGGTTGCCAGCATCGATGACTTGTTCGAATACTGCGAATCGTTGGGTGACGATATTGCTTCGCCACCGAAACGCGCAACACAACCTGGTCGTTACATCTCAACTGTGCGCGGAGCAACGGGGCTTGGTGTTCCGTTTGCCATGATGACCCCGCATATTCCGGGCATGGCGACGCGCTGAGTTAGTCAGACTCGTCGTCTTCGCCCGCAAGTTGTCGCAAGAACTGCGCACCAACGTCACATGATTCATTTGCCGGACACCACCTGCACTGAAAGCCGGGACGAACATCTGGTTCTCGAGTTTTCAATACAAGATCTGCAATCAACAAGGTGCCGTGTGCGGTGCGACGCACAGCTGATTGCAGTAAACCTTCTGTGACGTCTTCGTCGTCGAGACGAGCAGAGTCAAGTGAATACGACGCAAGCCTGCGTGGCGCTTGACGGCTGCGCAATGTTTCAATGAGTGCATAGAAGCGAAGATCGTCTCGATGTGTGGGTGTGAGTCGGCCAGTTTTTAAGTCGATGATGACTTTTCGTCCTGGACCACCAAGCACTAGGTCCATGCGAGATGTAAACAGCACTGCGCCACCGAATAATGAATAGGACGCTGAGTATTCAACCATTGGCCGCCATTGGGGTTTGACAGGCGGGAAACATTCAAGAAAATTTGATACAGCTCCGACGACTGCTCCACGTAGTTCAGCAAGTTCGTGCGCAGGCAAAGAGATGATGAAATCAGATGCGCTTTCGCGTGGGTTTTCTGCAACGCTCGTGATTGCTGCATCAACAATCTCTGAAGGAATTATTGGCCCACGCCAGTTCAACAACAACTCAATGCCTTTATGAGCAATGGTGCCGCGCACTGTGTTGATGTTCCACGCAAACTGTGCTTGCCGATTCAATACGTGGTACTTCTCACATCCGTGAACGGTTGCAATGTGATGCTTGTTGACACGCAGCGGATTTTCTGGCGTAAACAAATCTTTGATGGGAGCAAGTGCTTGCACAAGTTGCTCTTCAATTGATTCCACAACGTCGATAGACAACGGTTCCCAATCAGTGGGAACGCCAAGTGCCGAAATGACGGCCTGTTGCAACGGGTTGAGTTCTGTATCCACGACGCAGTAACGATAGGTCGCGGGAGTGTCGCAGAAGGGGAGAGTGTGCCACACCCTTTTGGCAGTATGTCTCCATGAGTCCATCGGCCACCACAAAGTTCACGGCAGCAGCCAGGGTGTTGGCCCAGCGTGCAGCCGAACTTGATCTCGTGGTGCCAGGGTTTCGCAGTCCTCCTCGCATTGTGGGCGTCAATCGCAGCATCAGGCGCTCGCGCGATAGTGAAGGTGGCGTCGTGGCTGTGCGCTTGTCTGACAGGCCGTTCACTGCAGCTGTAGGCGACATGATCGAAGGCGTCATCTTCATCAACCGTCTCGAACCCCCCGAAGCCGACAGGGCCCGCACTCAGTTATGGCGCACCATGTTGCAGTTCACAGTAGAAATTTCAAACGAAGTGTCGAATTCTCCTCGTGGTGTACACCACGACCACGCCACGACGCGCGTAGCCTAAATACGTTCTTGCCCGGATGGCGGAACAGGCAGACGCAGGGGGCTTAAACCCCCCGGAGGGCAACCTCTTGCGGGTTCGATTCCCGCTCCGGGCACCAGTTCTTCGGAGGCACAATGCGTATTGAACGAATCAGAGTGGTGCGTGTTCCCCTTGTCCTTGTCTCGCCATTGCGCACGTCCGATGGAGCGCATCAATCGCGGTTGGCGGTGTTGGTAGAGATCACTGACTCAGACGGCTATATCGGATGGGGAGAAAATGTCGCAACTAGTGGCGTCGCCTATGTCGGAGAAAGCGCTGATGCTTCGGATGCGGCGATGACGCAACTATTGATTCCTGAACTCGTGAAACACGAAGTTGCAGTAGCTGATTTATTTGCCGACGGATGGTGGGGAATCGCTGGTCAACACTTTGCAAAACACGCGCTTGAGTCTGCGTTGTGGGATGTTCATGCTCGACGGCAAGAAAAATCATTGGCCGAGGTTCTGGGGGCAACAGAAACCGAGATAGAAGTCGGCGTAGTTGTCGGCATGCACGACTCCATTGATGACGTTGTTGCAGAAGTGATGATGCGTGTGGACGAGGGTTATGCACGGGTCAAAGTAAAGATTGCGCCGGGGCATGATGTTGAAGTGCTTGCAGCGGTGCGTGATGCGGTGGGTGTTGAATACGCATTACAAGCAGATGCCAATGGCGCCTATGGAGCCGACGATATTGACTTGCTTGTTTCGCTTGACAAATTCGCTTTGCAATTTATAGAGCAGCCGTTTGCAGCTGATGATTTGGATTCTCACGCAGAACTGTTGCATCGTTCTGCCACGTCTGTGTGCCTTGACGAATCGGTGAACTCCATGCACCAGTTATTGAATGCGTTAGATCGTGGTGCATGCGATGTTGTCAATATCAAACCGTCGCGTGTGGGTGGTATTCGTGATGCAATTGCTATGCACGATGTTCTTGTTGATCGCGGCATTGATGCGTGGGTTGGCGGCATGCTCGAATCGGGCATTGGGCGAGCTTCGTGTCTTGCTCTTGCTGCCATGCCAGGGTTCACGCTCACGCCCGACTTGTCGGCGTCGGCCCGTTACTTTGTCACAGATGTGACGAAGCCTTTTGAGCTTCACGACGGCATGCTGCAGGTGCCAACGGGCCTCGGAATTGGTGTTGAGCCCTTGCCTGAGGTGCTTGCCGGTGATGGTGCGGTAATTGAAATGTTGTTTCAGCGCTAATTCGTGGCACGATTTCACCCATGAGTTCTTCAGACACGTTCAGCCTTGATGCGATGCTCGCAGATCTTGAAGCTTTGGTGTCATGTGAATCCCCATCGCGAGACATTGAACGTTTGCAGACGCACGCACAGTTGCTGTCAGGCCTAATGGAGCGCATGCTGGGCTCAGCACCAACTCTGATTGATTCTCCGGTCGGCCCACACATTCATTGGCGCGGTGGCAACGATCCGAAGGTTCTGATCTTGGGCCACCACGACACGGTGCATCCTGCTGGCACATTGGCACGGTTGCCATTTGCAGTGCGCGATGGAATTGCAACAGGTCCTGGCGTCTTTGATATGAAAGCTGGCATTGTGCAGGCTATTTATGCAGTGGCGTCTTTAGAAGATTCATCGCATGTAGAGATTCTGTTGAGTGCCGATGAAGAAATCGGTTCACACGCATCGCGAGCCCTTATTGAAGAACGCGCAATTGCATGTGGTTCGGTATTGGTGCTTGAACCAAGTGCAGATGGCGGGGCACTAAAGATTGGTCGTAAGGGGACAGGCACAATCACGCTGTCAATTGAAGGCCGCGCGTCACATGCGGGGCTCGAGCCTGAAAAAGGCATTAACTCCTTGGTGGAATTAGCCACATTGATTCCCCAAATAATTGCCATTGCTGATGAGTCAATGGGTACAACTGTGACGCCAACTCTTGCGTCGGCTGGTACAGCAGACAATGTGGTGCCTGCGCTCACTACGTGCGCAGTAGACGTGCGCGTGGCGGTACCACAGGAGAAGCCGCGAGTAGAAGCAGCGTTTGCTGCATTGCGTCTGCAGCACCCTGAGGCACGTCTCGTGGTGTCTGGACAGATTGGCCGGCCACCAATGCATGAATCAGCAGCAGCCGGGCTGTTTCCCATTGCTGTTGCAGTGGCGAACCGTATTGGTATTAATTCTCTTCAGGGCGGTGTTGTAGGTGGCGGCTCAGACGGAAACTTCGCTGCAGCTGTCGGTGTTGAAACGCTTGATGGCTTAGGCGCAGTCGGTGGTGGTGCACACGGAGACGCAGAACATGTTGTGGTGGCCACAATGCAGCAACGTGCAGCGTTGTTGGCTGGCTTGTGTCAGGAATTATCTTCGATGGCCAAGAGGCCACCGCTTGGCAATGTGCCTGCATCACGATAAACCTGCAACTTTGCACGGCTGTCATCAATATCAAGATTGCGCATGGTGAGTTGACCAATTCGGTCAAGCGGACCAAACGCTGAATCTTCTACTCGTTCCATGCTGAGACGATCAGGCGCGTATGTGAGATTCGGGCTTGTTGTGTCAAGAATGCTGTAGTCATCACCGCGACGTAAGCGAACAGTGACTTCACCAGTGATCGCAGTGCCCACCCAACGCATGAGTGGCTCGCGCAACATCAACGATTGTGGATCAAACCAACGACCTTCGTACAACAACCGACCAAGGCGACGGCCCATGGTGCGGTAATTCTCAAGCGTCGCTTCGTTGTGAATACCGGTAGCGAGACGTTCGTATGCGATGTGCAGCAACGCAAGGCCAGGAGATTCGTAAATTCCACGGCTCTTTGCTTCAATGATGCGGTTTTCAATCTGGTCGCTCATGCCAAGACCATGACGGCCACCAATGGCATTTGCCTCTAAGACAAGATCAACTTGCGACTTGAACTCTTTGCCGTTGATGGCAACTGGGAAACCTTCGTGGAAACGAATTGATACAACTTCTGAGGCAATAGAAATGCTTTCGTCCCAATGGGCAACACCCATGATTGGTTCAACAAGTTCCATTCCGTTGTTGAGTTCTTCCAACAGTTTTGCTTCGTGAGTTGCGCCCCAAATATTTGAGTCTGTGGAATATGCTTTTTCTTTCGAAGCCTTGTACGGCAATTTACGCGCGGTGAGAAACTCGCTCATCTCGGTACGGCCACCCATTTCGTCAACAAACGTGGGGTCAAGCCATGGCTTGTAGATACGTAGCGCAGGGTTCACCATGAGGCCATAGCGATAGAACCGCTCGATGTCGTTGCCCTTGTACGTGCTGCCATCACCCCAGATGTCAACTGAGTCTTGGCGCATTGCACGAACAAGCAATGTTCCGGTTACTGCACGACCCAATGGGGTGGTGTTGAAATATGTCTTGCCAGCTGTTGTGATATGGAATGCACCGCACTGCAATGCAATGAGACCTTCGTGAACTAGTTCTTCGCGACAATCAACGAGGCGTGCAATTTCTGCGCCATATTCTTTTGCTCTGTCTGGGATGCCGGAAAGATCAGTTTCGTCTGGTTGTCCGAGGTCTGCTGTGTACGCACAAGGAATGGCGCCCTTTTCGCGCATCCATGCAACTGCGGCCGATGTATCTAGGCCACCAGAAAATGCAATGCCGACGCGTTCGCCAGCTGGGAGGGTGGTAAGTACCTTTGACATTCCCTTAACGGTACTGGCGCATGACCACTACTACAGCGATGGATTCCATCAAGGCTGCAACACCAATGACTACAACAGCAATGGAGACGGCGGGGTTTGATGCAAGTTCTGCAATTCCTGTTGCTATCAGCGCAAGCGAGCAGACCCAGCTGGCGGTTGTCATACGACGCGGAGAGCGCAACGTGGCTACTAGAGGAATGAGGACGATGGCAAGGGGAATTGTGATGAGAAACGGCGATGCAGGTGCTGAGGATGGCCCCAGCCACCAAATGGGTCGTCCGATGGTGCGGCTAGAAATAGCGACTGCAAGCAACGCCCCGAATACGCCAGCCCACGTGATGGTAGAGACGGTTCGCCATCCGTCGCTCGGAAGCACCTCGATCGGCGTGGGGGGAGTATCGAAATCCATACTCGCCACCGTACTCAGCCTGCCCCTGTGGGGAGTGACACCTATGGATAGCCTGCAAGCGTATGGAAAAGTCGCCATTCAGTAAGTTGTCAATCTTTTTTCCCATGTGGAATGAAGAGTCGTACATCGAACGTGCAATTGATGCAGCGCGTGAAGAGTGCGAAGACCTCATGGCACAAGGCGACATTACTGATTACGAAATGATTGTTATTGACGATGCGTCAACAGACGGCACACTCGAAATTGCACAACGATTAGCGGTACAAGATCCGCGAGTAAAAGTTGTACACCACCCCGAGAACCGCAAGCTTGGTGGTTCTATGAAGTCAGGGTATGCGGCAGCTACTGGCGACTTGGTTCTGTACACCGATGCGGACTTGCCGTTTGATATGCATGATGTCCACAAAGCAATGCGGCTACTTCGCTACTACAACGCAGATGTAGTTAGTGCCTACAGGTTTGATCGCACCGGAGAAGGCTACGTGCGCACGGTGTATTCGTTCTTCTACAACGTGATGGTTCGAGTGTTGTTTGGTATTCGTATGCGCGATATCAACTTTGCCTTCAAGTTGTGCCGTACTCGTATTTTTGATCATGTTGAACTGAAGAGCGAAGGGTCCTTCATCGACGCCGAACTAGTGGTGAAGGCTCAAAAGTTCGGGTATTCGGTCATTCAATTTGGGGTCGACTATTTCCCTCGTACTCGTGGGGTTTCGACATTGTCGTCTCCTTCCGTAATCCTGAAGATTTTGAAGGAAGCGCGCCAACTTCGTCGTGAAATTCGAGGCATTTCGCCCGTTGTTTAGGCTGAAGGTTGAGGCGCCCCCAGCGTTGGTAGCGTTTCGGTGCTGTGTCTGAACCACTTGAACCCGAAATCGCAATGCCGGTGCACCAGTCGTGGTGGGTGAGATGGCGTCAAGCAATCATTACGTCAGTGCTATTTGTAACTGTCGGCACTGGGGTTGCGGTCGCCAACAACAACCAGAGTCCCACAACAACTACAACGACGGCGGTGACTACGCCGGGGTTCTGCCCAGCAGATGCACCAATCACCTGTTACACATTGTCTCGCACAATCAGAGACGGCATGAAAGGCGCTGATGTTCGCCGTTTGCAACAGCGCCTCAAAGATTTGCATTTCGATCCGGGCCGCATTGATGGCGTGTATGGCGGTGACACAACGATGGCTGTGTGGGCGTTCCAAGCACTTGTGCAAAAGATGACACGCGATACTTTGGTTGATTTTGTGACACCTGTTTTGTGGGATTCAATGCGAGGTGACGTGACCATTACGCCGCGTCGCCAACCCGGAACCCCAAATCATGTTGAGGTGTATTTGCCCGAACAGGTAATGGCTGTCTTTAAGGGGCAACAACTTTTGCTAGTAACTCATATTTCAACTGGTACTGGCCAGAAATGGTGTGAAGAAGTGACTATTGACCCAGGCGAAGAAGGCAACAAGGGCGGCGTGGCTATCAAAACAGGTGTGTGTGGAGAAGCGATAACTCCTGGCGGTATTTATTACTTTTACAACCGCAAACTCGGACTACGCGAAAGCAAGTTGGGCACCATGTGGAACCCGGTGTATTTCAACTTTGGCATTGCAATCCACGGCGCAATGATGGTGCCTAAAGAACCTGCATCGCATGGCTGCGTGCGCATTCCCATCTTTGTGTCGAACTACTTTCCTGCATTGGTGCAATACAACGACCGTGTATATGTGTTTGACGGAGTGAAAGAGCCCGAGGATTACGGATCTATTGCACCACCATGGGACAAGAAAGATCCGAACTACACCACTACGACATCGACTTCCACAACAACGTCGACTGTGCCCGTAGCGACAAGCACGACGGTTGCGCCGAAGTCAACAGTGCCGAAAACGACGGTTGCTCCTGTAGGGGTTACAACTACAGCGCCGGTGGTCCCTTCTTAGGTAGCGATTGCAACTGTGACGGTGCATTCAAATACGTCAGCAAGAAGCGCTGTGCGCTGTTGCGTGGCATATAGGTTCAAATCAAGGTCAGCGCGTTTTTTGCCATGAAGAGCAATTTGCAATGATGTGTTCTTCTGACTGATAGACACCGACGTTGTGCGGCCGTCATGTGTGCGGTCTAGTCCGATTGCAATCCGCAAAATCGCCGACAACATACGAACTGCATGTTGGTCTGTTTCCGATAGCGCAGCAAACGCAGCATGTTGAAGTTTCGGTTCGCTCTTTCGGTGGTAGCGAGCTATTTGAGCTATCAATTCAATTTCGTGGTCAGTGAAACCGACTAGGTCTGCATTGCGCACGATGTAATAGGTATGAAGGTGGTGCCGAGCGTGAGAGACAATCAACCCAACATTGGCGAGCACGGCTGCAGCCTCTAAGTACAAACGATGATGAGGGTCTAGTTCATATAAATGTGACAACTCATCAAAGAGCATGCACGACAGGTGGGCAACCTTGAGGCTGTGGGAAGGGTCGTCATCGCACCGCTCGGCTAACTTTCGGGCACTCTGAATAGCAACATTGTGTAGGTCGTTGTTGACGTCGGGGTCTAACCGTTGTGCGGCATCGAGCAGTACACCTTCTCGCAGGGCATAGTCGCAATACGTAAATGAAGTTATTGAGAATGAATTAGCCAAAGTGTCGAGAATTAATGCACCAGCCAAAATGATGTCGACACGATCAGCCTCAAGACCTTCCAACTGTGATCGCTCAACAAGTGTCGACAAAGCAATCATTCTGGTGACCTGATGGAGTTCTTCGGCAGTAAAGGTGACACCGTTCATTGATCGAGGTGTTTCGTCGTGTGTCAACATCCAACACATTCGAGCAAGGGTCTCGCCAGTGCCTGATGAAACGATTGCGACTTCATGACCGATCTTGAGAACTTCTCGCTTTACGGGTTCAACCGTTGATGCAATAAATTTGGAGCACGAAGAAACTGAGGCAGGGTGCGTTGAACCATTTGGAAAGAAGCGATTGGACAATCGCACAGCACCAATTTTGAAACTGCGAACAAACAGTTCTTCTGTGTGGTCAAAAATTACAACTTCTGTTGATCCGCCGCCGATATCAATCAGTAGTGAACGTTTGTCGGAAAGGGGAAGAGCTTGTAAAACTCCGAGGTGGATGAGTCGCGCTTCTTCGACTCCTGAGATGATCTCAATATCAATTCCGGCCTCGTTAGAAACTCGGTCGACGAAGTCTGAGGAGTTCTTGGCTTCGCGTACAGCACTCGTTGCAACTGCAAAGACACTTGCTCGGTGCGCATCAGCGACACGCCGCATGTGTCGCAATGCTTCGATGCCTCGTTCCATAGCCTCGGGGCTCAACATTTTCATGTCGCCACCGCCTTCGCCGAGGCGCGTATTGTCTTTTTCGCGAGCAATGACCTCGAAGCCGGACTCACTAACTTTTGCGACAACCATGTGAATGCTGTTGGTGCCGATATCTATGGCGGCAATGATGCGTGTCGAAAAGTTCATGATGTGACAATGGTCCACATGGCAAAACTGATTTTCATGAATGTCACCGTAGTAGCGTAACTGGAATGTCAAACGCAGTACCAACCGTTCTTACAGACCTCATTCCGATGCCACGCATCATGGAAAAGTCAGTGGCGCGTGATGTCACGCTCGTCGTGGGCGGAGCATTGTTCACTGCTTTGTGTGCCCAAATAGTTGTTCATCTTGGTTTCACGCCCGTGCCTATTACTGGTCAAACATTTGCCGTATTAGCTGTAGGTGGTGCGCTAGGTTCACGCCGCGCGATTGCCAGTCAGGCGCTCTACTGGCTACTTGGCGCAATCGGATTGCCTTTTTATGCTGATGCATCAGGTGGCTGGAGTCGTGCAACAGGATCAACGTTTGGCTACTTCGTCGGTTTCGTTGCTGCTGCAGGCATTGTGGGTTGGTATGCCGATCGTCGCGATGACCGCAACTTCGTAACGTCTTTATCAGCAATGGCCTTGAGCACCGCTGTAATTTATTTCTTTGGCGCGATGTGGCTGGCACATTCAATTGGTGTCCCGGTTGCCACTGGAGACACAAATGCCATCACTCTTGGTGTGGCTCCGTTCCTTGCAGGTGACGCAGTGAAGTTGGTTCTGGCAGCACTAGTCAGCCCCGTTGGCTGGGCTTTGTATTACGCAAAGCCACGCTAAACCTCCAGAGGCACGGCTGGGTCATACTTGGGTATGGCTGAACAATCAATGAACAAGAGCGCAGAGGCCAGTCGCAAGCGTGGACGACCTGCGGACACGGATTCCACAGACACTCACGATCGCATTGTGCTTTGTGCGCGTGAACGTTTTGCAGCAGAGGGATTCGAATGCACAACGAATCGCGAGATTGCCGAGACAGCGCAAGTGTCTAGTGCGGCGTTGTATCACTACTTTCCTTCGAAGGTAGATATTTACATTGCGGTGTGTGATTCCATCACTGAAATTTTTGTGGATGTTTTTGCTCGAGTGAAGGCATCTGAGACCACTCTTGAGGCACGGCTTGTTGCACTGTTTGCAGAAGTCGGAACACTGGGGGAAAGCGCCCCTTCTACTGTCGGATTCATCACGGGTATTTCGGCAGTAGTACAAAAGCACCCCGAAGTGTCGAAAGGTACCGATGCCTTCGGCAAGGAATTTGGTCGAAATATTATTGACCTCATTACGACGGCAAAAGAGACTGATCAAATCTTGCAGGGCACAACAGTGCAGTCATTCGCCGATCTAGTGTCCTCTGTTCTGGCCGGATTAGGCAGAATGAGTGCTCGAGGAGACCAATCACGCCATGTTGCAGTGGCTGCTGCCTTCTTAAGACTGATTCATACTGCTGCACAGAAGTAAGTTGGCGTCATGGACGCCGAGGTATTTCATTCGCTGAAGAATCTGACTCACGGTGTCGCACCACTCGCTGACCTGTTTCACGCAGATCCCGTCCGTAGTGAATGGTTGACAGTGGATGCCTGCGGAATTCATGCGGACTTCTCCCGTCAACGCATCAACAAGACCTTGTATGAAGCACTGCTTCACGTAGCTGACGTTGCGGATATTCAAGGTTCATTCAAAAAGATGATGGCTGGTGACATTATGAATATCACTGAAGACCGCGCGGTCGGGCACATGGCATTGCGTGCGCCAGCCACGTCATCGCCAATGGCTCAGCAAGCGTCCGGGCAATTAGAGCGAGCAAAGGCGGTGGCCGATGGTGTGCGCTCTGGCTCAGTATGTGGCGCAAGTGGTAAACAGTTTGCGACGGTTATCAATATTGGTATCGGTGGTAGCGATCTTGGTCCAGCAATGGTTACACGTGCGCTACGGCGGTTCGCCAACGGACCTGTTGTGAAATTCGTTTCCAATATTGATGCAGCAGATCTTGACGAGGCATTGCACGGTGCACATCCTGAAACCACGTTGTTTGTCATTTCATCAAAAACATTTACCACTCTTGAAACGATGCACAATGCAGAACGTGCACGCCGGTGGATACAGACAAATGTTCCGGATTGGACGCACCATTTTGTGGCCGCAACGTCGCATACCGAGGCTGCTCTGAATTGGGGCATCAAGAAGGAACATTGCCTGGAGTTCTTTGACTGGGTTGGCGGTCGTTTTTCGTTGTCGTCGGTGATTGGGTTTCCGGTCATGTGCGCAATTGGGGCAGACCAATTCAGTGAATTTCTCGCCGGAATGGCCGATATGGACAGCCACGTCGTGACGGCGCCGACGGAACACAATTTGCCGGTGGTGCATGCCTTGATGTGGTGGATGAATAGCGCTCTCCATTCGTTTCCGACGGTTGCCGTAATTCCGTACAGCCATGACTTGTCGCGACTGCCCGCATATCTTCAACAGCTCGTGATGGAGAGCAATGGAAAATCTGTCGGGGTTGATGGTCGTTCAGTTCTCGGCGGCACGAGCCCTGTGGTCTGGGGTGAAGCAGGAACGAATGGCCAGCATGCATTTTTTCAAATGCTGCACCAGGGAACCCAAGTAGTGCCTGTTGAGTTTGTGACAACGGCGACTTCTCTTGGCACAGATGATGAAGCACACGACTTGTTGTTTGCCAATGTGATTGCCCAATCTGAAGCATTGGCTGCAGGTCGAGTGCATGATGAACCACACAAGACATTTGAAGGTAATCGACCAAGCAGTGTTCTGATTCTTGACGAACTCAGCCCACGAGGGCTTGGTTCTTTAATCGCGATGTATGAACATTCGGCAGTCATTCAAGGCTGGCTCATGGGCATCAATAGTTTTGACCAGTGGGGAGTGGAATTAGGCAAGATCTTGGCCGTAGATGCCGCCAAAGCAATTAAATCTGGCGGCTCTCAACCTGACACAAAAACTATGACACACCCCTTGCTGAATTGGTATATATCAATACGAAAAAAACTGCAACGCAACCAATAACAAAGGGGATAACCTGCCTGCAATGGCAAGTGCATCTTCGAAGCCCATCATCAATTCAGCGGAACGTATGTTGAATCTCGTCGCATTGCTGACAGAGTCAAATCGTCCATTGACATTGGAAGATATCGGCAACTACATGGAGAATCAGTATCCAGTAAAAGCTGAGGCTCGGCGTACTGCATTTGAACGCGACAAAAAATCACTACGTAAACTGGGTGTGCCCATCACGATGCAAGTACTTGGTGGAAATGACGCCGGCAAAACTGCCTATTCCATTGATCGCACTGAATACAAGCTGATCAATTTTGATCTGACAGAAGACGAACTCTCTGCGCTGCAGCAAGCCGCAGCGTTAGTTCAGATTGATACGCAGTGGGGACAGCAAGCAGTCCAATGGCTTGGCGGAGATATCGATGAGTCGCCATCTCGTACAGTCGCCCACGTTGATGCTCGTTCCCAGGAACTCCCACTGCTGTGGTCAGCCATCGCAAAAAGTTGTCAAATCTCGTTCCCGTATCACGGCCGCGTTCGCACGGTGCATCCGTACGGTCTGATCTCTCGCAACGGGTTCTGGTATCTCGTCGCTTTTGACACTGACCGTCAAGCGCAAGTGACGTACCGAGTTGATCGCTTCGAAGATGGGGCCACAATTGGCGAGCCAGAGTCTTTTGTTCGGCCAGCAGATTTCAATCTTGCAACTGCATTCGAACGCGATGCAAAGGCATTTCCTGGCACAGACACAGAAGTTGCGGTAGTGCGCCTTGACAGCCGTATCGCTCCTGGTGTCGTTCGAGAACTTGGCGATGATGCAATTGTTGCTGTACGCATCGACGGTTCTGTTGATGTAGAAGTGTCATGCGGCAATCGTGTTGCATTTCGCTCTTGGTTGTACGCAATGGTCGATCGGGCTGAAGTCATTTCTCCTGAATCTGTGCGCAATGAAATTGTGGCTGACTTGGTACGACTTTCGGGCGGTAAATCATGAGTGCAAAGCGTGGCCCTCGTTCATCAGAAGTGCGTGTTAGCGGTTTATTGCGAATGCTGCCATGGTTGATGAAACAAAAACGTGTGTCAGTAGCAAAAATGGCCAAGCAATTCTCTATGTCAGAGTCTGATCTCATTGAAGACATTGAAATGGCCTCTATGTGCGGAGTGCCTCCGTACACACCCTTTGAACTCACTGATATTTACATTGACGATGGATACATTTTTGTAGGGGTAAACAAGCGGTTCGAACGAAGCCTGGAACTCACCTCGTCAGAGGCGTTTGGGTTGAACCTCATGGCGGCAGCAGCAAAGGAATTGCCCGGCTTTACAAGAGGCAAAGATTTGAAGAGCGCAGTAAAGAAATTGCGCAAAGTGCTCGGTGATGATGTTGTCGACGTTGATATTGAATCGCCAACTTTTTTGCCCGTAGTCACCGAAGCGGCATCATCTGGTCAGCGTGTACGAATGACGTATTGGACCCCTGCTCGAAACGAAGAATCGGAACGCACAATTACTGTGCGCACAGTCTTTGTTGACCGTGGACATTGGTACATTCGCGCCGATGATGATGCATCGAATGACAGTCGGCATTTCCGCGTAGATCGAATTCGCTCTGTCTCGCTTCTGAATGAATTTGTTGCAGTCTCTGATGCCACAGCTCAGATTCCTGCTTGGTTTGCCGATGCGTCGGGCAGTGAAACTGTTACAGCTGAAGTTGCTGCATCTGCAGCATGGGTAGTGGAAACATATCCGTGCACGGTGCGAGAAGAGCGTGCAGACGGCTCGTACCTGATTGACATCGTGTCAAATAGCGAGCATTGGCTCGGGCGTTTGCTTCTTCGTGCAGGTGGTGCGATCACAGTGGTGGCCCCAATTGAAATGGCATCGGTGCAAGCCCGAACTGCCAAGGCTGTACTGGCGCGTTACGGCGCGAATAGTTCAGACACCTGATCAGGCGTTTCAACACCCAATTCTTTGATGAGGTGCATGAGAAGTTGTGCAGTAGCTGTGGCATCTGACTTTGCATCATGCACTTGGTCTCGTTCGATGCCGTAGTGCTCACACAAAGCAAAAAGATTATGTCGGCGTGTGGTGTCTGTTCCAGCAGTGCGCCGTGAGAGTTCTAGTGTGTCGATGTGAATTTCAACCTGGCCTTCGATGCCAACACGTTCAGATTCGGCATGAAGAAAACCAAGATCAAAGGATGCATTGTGAGCGGTAAAGACATTGCCTGCGCTGATGCTCCAGAGTTGTTCGAGCGCCTGTCGTAATGGCATTCCGCTACAGACTTGTTCGGCTGAAATGCCATGAATATGTTCGGCTCCGTGCTGATATTCGGCAGGACTTTCGGGTTTAACAATGGTGTCGAACGAATCGACAATGTGGCCCTCACCATTCACTATGACTGCTGCTAGTTGCACAATGCGATCTGTTTCTGGATTGAGGCCAGTTGTTTCGAAGTCGACAACAGCGAATGACACATTGCGCATGCCTAGCTGGGCCGTAGATAGTTCCTGTGAAGTCATTGATTGCACCTTAGAGCGGGGGTGGGGCATGGTGATGTAATCATCGTGTGACATCAACCCGCCGGTGGCGTCATTACATCGATAATGGTTTGTTTATCGAAGTAGTCGCGCCACAAAGAAATCTTTCCACCGCGAATTTCAAAGACTCCAGCGACAGGAAGAGTTGTCCACCTGCCGTGAATCTCCACTCGGTCGTCACGTTCGTTCAGCACAATGCCAGAATCGAGCGTGCCGCTTGATGTTTGACGGAGAATTTTCCAGTCGATGCCAGTGCACATGCTGAAGAAACCAGTCAGTGTGTCTTGAAGCCCCTGCGGGCCAAATGTTTTACCCATTGGCACATTGTCGTATTCAAAATCATTTGTGACCATGGCTGCTGCAGATTCAAGATCGCGTGACACCAAAAGTGAGATGAATTCCCGAATAAGGGAATCAGGTGTATGAGAAGTAGCCATGACACGATTGTGTCATGTGGTGCTACAGAAGTTCTGCTGCGAGGCTTGCCACTTCGCTGCGTTCACATGCAGCAAGGGTGACATGACCGAAACACCGCTGGTTAGCAAAGGCGTGAATCAGGACAGCAAGGGCGTTGTTCGACTCTCCCATGTACGGCGCATCAATCTGGCTGGTGTCGCCCGTAAAGACCACTTTCGTACCTTCGCCAATACGGGTAAGTATCGTCTTCAATGTCGTGGGTTCGAGATTCTGAGCTTCGTCGACTACGACGAACTGGCGATGCAGTGAGCGCCCACGCAAGAAAGTGACAGATTCAAGAGTGAGTTGCGAACGAGCGGTTAAGTCTTCAATGAGGCGCCTTGCGTCGTTGCTTGAGCGTTGGTCGGTTAGCGCAACAATTGCGTCGTGAATGGCTGACATCCACGGGTCAAGTTTCTCGTCGAGTCCGCCAGGCAGGAAACCGACATCGGCTCGACCGACCGCTACTAACGGGCGATAAACAGCAAGCTTCTCGTATGCGCGAGATTCGACTACTTGTTCTAGGCCAGCAGCGATAGCCATCACGGTCTTGCCTGTACCAGCGCGGCCATCAAGAGCCACCACGCTGACATCGGGGTCCATCAGAAGTTCAAGTGCAAAACGTTGTTCTTTTGATCGGGAACGAAGTCCCCACGCCTCAGGCGACGTCGTAGCAAGAAGTTCCACAGTGTCACCGGTGCTGCGAACCAGAGCCGATTGAGAACCGGAACGAACAACAGCAAATTCATTTGTCGTGAGGTGAGTCTCTGCATCAAACTCGTCAGAAGAAATTTCACCGTGTTCGTATAGCGCATTGACAACCGCTGACGACACTTCGAGTGTGAACCAACCCATTGGACGAGTATGAGCAGATCTGCCAACTGGTTGATGTTCCGCTGCGACCAGGCCAAGATGAGCGGCCTTAATGCGTAAGCCGGCATCGTTCGAAATAATTTGAGTTGGAGCCTTCAGTGATTGCCCAAGAGCTGCACCAATAATGCGATTGTCTGGAATCTCTGGATTTAGGCCGTTCTCAATTAACAAATGCCGCTGAATTCCGTTGACTTCAATATGAACTGTTGCTCCGCCTGGTTCCTGATTCAAAGGAACGGGAAGGTGAATGGACCCGCCAGCGCTGCGACGCAAATCTTCAATAGTGCGCAATGCAGTTCGTGCTGCGCGGCCCACATCATCCGGGCGGCTCTTCAGACCATCAAGTTCTTCCACCACGGTGAGAGGAATAACTACATCGCAACCAGGGAAGGAATGAAGACAACCAGGGTCTGCCACAAGAACTGAAGTGTCAAGAACGATACGAGTACGCACGCCAATGGGGTACTTCGAAGTGCTCGTCATGGTGTCATCTGGTGACTCCATGTCGGCACCGATCTGCTCCGCAACACGATCGATATCTCATCTTGACACCACCGATTCGTCCAAGTGGTGGATGCTCGAGGCCCTGAACAAAGTATTCATGTCGACGTAACTTTTTCGTCTCTTCGCATATGCAGGAAATGAAAAATTGTGTTCGTCAGAGCCGTGATGCAGCAATTTTGTCATCTTTCAGAAGTTTTTTTAAATATTTTTTCAGTATCGGATTTCTCATATTTTGAACTTCGTGATGAGTACGAATTGCAATTGTGATCAGTGCAATTGCAAACAACACATTGAGTCGCATTGATAGTGACGTGCGAAAAATCACTGAAAGTCACAGATCGAAAATGGTGTTGCGAAGCCTGCAAAGCCTTACCACATATGGGTTAGCGAGAAAATGCTTGTCAATCTCTTCTGATTCTCACAACAAATAGTGTGAGACCAAATTGCGCAGACGCAGCAGTAACGCAAGATTGGATCAACCAATGAGAACAGTAAAAATGCTTTTGCTTGTACATCATCAGAACGTTCAAAAACTAGATAGTTGCATTTGCAACTAGTCGAATGCTTGCATTTTGTGGTGAGAACGGGTCAAATTGTTTGACAACTCCGATTCCGGGGAGGAATACACAATGACAAAAGCAGAACTCATCGAAGAGGTATCAAAGGCAGCAGAGTGCTCGAAGGCAGACGCCGAGCGCACACTTGCAGCGTTCTTTGACCTAATTGTTGCTTCTACTAAGAAGGGCGAAAAAGTGGCATGGCCGGGCTTCGGCTCGTTCAGCACCACCGATCGCAAGGAGAGGACTGGCCGTAACCCACAAACGGGTGCAGCAGTAACAGTCCCCGCCTCAACCGCGATGAAATTCACAGCGAGCTCTACATTAAAAGCTCAGCTGAACCCAAACCGTAAGTAACCACTTACACAACGAGAGGAAACTCAAGTGGCAGCAAAGAAAAAAGCAGCAGCTAAAAAAGCTCCTGCACGCAAGAAGAAAGCAGCAGCTAAGAAAGCTCCTGCACGTAAGAAGAAAGCAGCAGCCAAGAAGGCTCCTGCAAAGCGCAAGAAAGCAGCCAAGAAGGCTGCTCCTGCACGCAAGAAGAAAGCAGCAGCCAAGAAGGCTCCTGCAAAGCGTAAGAAAGCAGCCAAAAAAGCTGCTCCTGCACGCAAGAAGAAAGCAGCAGCTAAAAAGGCTCCTGCAAAGCGCAAGAAAGCAGCCAAGAAGGCTCCTGCAAAGCGCAAAAAAGCAGCAGCTAAAAAGGCTCCTGCAAAGCGCAAGAAGGCTGCAAAGAAGGCCTAGGCCTTCTTTACAACTTCAAATCAGTAGAACCCTCGGGTTCGGAGTGTCGGAATGGGGGGCGAAAGCCCTCCATTTCACTTTCTCCGGACAAGTTCTCTCGGTTGCGTTTCAGGCACACTTGTGGAATGCCTAGCAACACTGACCTTGTCCTCACAGATCTCATTGCCGAGGTAGCAGCACTCGATGCTCATGTAGCTGGAATGACTGATTCTGATTGGTCAGTTCCAACGCCGGCACCGGGCTGGGATGTAAAAGATCAAATCATTCACTTAGGTCTCATTGATCGTCGGGCCATGTGGTCAATGGTTGACCCTGATCGTTTCGCTAGTGACATGGCGTCGATGATGACCTCTGGTGGTTTGGATGCAATCCATAACTCTGAACGTAAAAAGACACCACAACAATTGCTCGAGTGGTGGCGCGAAGGCGCAGCAGATCTTGCTCGTGCGGCGCAATCAATTGATCTGTCGGCACGGTGCAAATGGTACGGGCCATCAATGTCTGGCACTTCTATGTTGACTGCTCGTCTGATGGAGACCTGGGCGCACGGGCAAGACATTGCAGATGCATTGAAGTGGGCACGTATTTCGACTGATCGATTGAAGCACATCGCGCATATTGGAGTGCGCGCAATGCCCTTTGCGTTTGCATCAAACAAACTGCCGATTCCTGAAGGAAATGTATTCGTTTCACTCACGAGTCCGAGTGGTGACACGTGGACATGGGGAGATGAGTCAGCAGATTCTTCCGTCACCGGACCAGCGTTGGGGTTCTGTTTAGCAGTGACGCAACGTCGACACATTGACGACTGTGGGTTAACAACAGTGGGGGACCCAGCATCGACATGGATGCCAGTTGCGCAGAGTTTTGCGGGGCCGCCAGGTGTTGGCAGAGTTGCTGGGCAGTTCTCTTAA
>CAMDBY010000007.1 GCA_945889575.1 Bifidobacterium breve | reverse complement strand
GTACGAATTGGCTGAGCCACAACTTTTTTGCGATCAAGGATGACGCCAGATTGCGCAGCAAGTGCAGCAACGATGTCAGCAGTGGTCACTGAACCGAACAAACGGCCTTCGTTTCCGGCTTTTGCCTTGACAGTAAATGAACGAGCCATAAGTGTTTCAGCAACAGTGTGAGCAGATGCTCGGTCTGATGCTTCACGAAGGTCGCGGGCGCGACGCATAGAGGTCGCTTGCGCTACTGCGCCGTCGGTTGCTACAAGAGCAAGTCCGCGTGGCAACAAGTAGTTACGAGCATGGCCATCAGCAACAGCGATGATGTCACCGCGGCAGCCGACTCCGGCGATGTCTTGACGAAGAATGACTTTCATGATTATGCCTCTACTTCGGCTTCAACTGCAGCAGTTTCTTCTGCGACAGCTTCGGTTGAATCTGTTGAATCATCTTCGTCCTCACGAGGCACGAATGATGAACTTGTTGGCTGCTCGTCGAGCTCCAAGTTTGCTTCGTCTTCACGACCTTCTTTACCTGGGCGAGGTGCCCGGGTGCTGACGGTGCGCTTTGTGTATGGCAACAATGCCATTTCGCGAGCGTTCTTGATTGCAGTTGCGAGGTCACGCTGTTGCTGCACGTTTGTGCCGCTCATGCGCTGTCCACGGATTTTCGAACGATCTGACATGAAGCGCTGAAGGAGGCTTACGTCTTTGTAATCGATGAAAACAACTTTTTCGATGGCCAATGGGTTAGCCTTCTTTTTGAACTTGCGGTTTGCCTCACGGGCGTTACGAATTTTGTTCGTTTTACTTGTCATGGTGTGATCCTTGTATCAGGGAAGGTGTGAAGGGTAGAAAATGGAAAGCCTAGAAAGGCTCTTCGTCAGATGGGAAGTAGTCGCCACCACCGGCGTTGCCGCCTGCTGGTTGTGAACCACCACGTGCGCCGCCGCCAGCGTTTCCGCCACCTTCGGCACGAGGTGTGCGCTCAACAGATGCGGTTGCCCAGCGAAGGCTTGGCCCAATTTCATCTGCGTTGATTTCAATCGCGGTGCGCTTTTCGCCTTCGCGGTTTTGGTACTCGCGCTGCTCGAGGCGACCTGAAACGATGACGCGCATCCCCTTGGTGAAGGTTGCTGCGGCGTTCTCGCCCATTTGGCCCCATGCAACGATGTTGAAGTACGAGGTTTGTTCTTGCCATTCACCGTTGACTTGGTAGCGACGACCAACGGCGATGCCGAATGATGCGACGCCCTTGCCGCCAGTAGTGAAACGAAGTTCTGGATCGCGGGTGAGATTGCCCACGAGTGTGATTGTGTTGTCGGCCATGGTGATGGTTCCTTCCTACAAATGAAGAGAGCGCTGTGCTCGATAAGGGCGGCTTACGCCGCCGAGATCATTCCGCGACGAGCTGCCTCGTCGTCTGGAAGGCGGACCAATTTGTGACGAAGAACGTCATCTGAAATACGGAATCCGCGCTCGACTTCATCGAGTGCGCCACCTTCAGCAGAGAGGTTGAAAATGGCGTAGTAGCCATCATCTTGTTTCATGATCGGATAAGCCAAGCGACGCTTGCCCCACCAATCGGGGTTGCCGTGGATTTGTCCACCAACACCTGCCACTGAGGCAGAGATGGATTTGATCCATGCATGGGCCGTGCTCTCGTCGAGCTTCCCGCTAATAATGACCATGAGTTCGTATGCACGCATTGCGTGTGACCTCCCTTCGGACCCGAGTACGATCCCGGGGCCCCCGAGGGGGCAGGGTGAATAAGTGACTTGGGAAGCATATCTGCTGAGATTCACCCTCCCACAGGGGTGTTTCACTGATGTCCGTCCTGTGTCCATTACCCCTGATGTGGACCAGGAATGGCAGCTTTTGGCACTATTTCAGCCTTTTGCGGCTGTTCGAGTCCTTTTTGGCACCGCAATCGGCAGAACCCGTAATAAGTGGTGCCACCTGCATTGCGGGCAGGCTTCCACGACATAGGCGGTGTATTCGTGGCCGGTGCGCTGCAATTTCACAATGTCGCTGCGATCGGTGACGCACTTGCCGTTCTTTGGTAACCCGTGTCCGAATACATAGGTCACGAGAGCCACATTGACTTCTTCGCAGATGGGGCAGACGGTCTTTGATGGTTCGCCAATATTGCGAGCAGCGCGAATGAGTTCGGGGTGTGCATCACAGACGGAGTCCTTACTGACTCGTCCGCGCTTTACCTCATTAAGAAGGGAGCGTCGAGACAACTGGTGGTCAACAACTCCGGTGCCGCCGCGCAACATGTCAACTGAGAAACCCATGCCTCCATAAGTTAGCCATAAGATGCCTGTCATGTCAGATGCTGGTTCCACCGTTACCGATGGCCGCTTTATTTCCTTTGGTTCCACGGTTCACAACGAAAGTGAACTGCGGGTCTGCGGAGACCTTCGTGGCAAGCGAGTGCTGGAACTAGGACTTTTTGGCTCTGTGCCAAATTGCGTTGCCATGGCCACCCAAGGTGCTCGCAGTATCGCCATCGACCCATCGCGCGAAGCAATCACCCGTGCCAGGGTGGCGGGCAGTAACGCAGACGTTGTAGTGGAATTCCATGAAGGTGATCTTGCAGATCTTGGCTTTCTGATGAACGCAGTCATCGACCTTGCGGTCTGTGTGCATCAGATCAATTTCGACACTGACATTGCCCGCCTGTTTCGCCAAGTGCATCGCGTGTTGCGCCCCGAAGCTGGTCTTGTTTTTGCAGTCACTCACCCGATGTCAGCGGTATTTGACAACAATGACCCCACAGCTCGACGCCAATACGGTTCCACTACGCCAACCATTGGAGAATTAACAATGGCTTTGCAACGCGCCAACTTTTCGATTGATGTGATGCACGAATTAACGCCATTGCATCAGCCGCGTGCAGTTGCGCCGTCCACACTTGTGGTGCGTGCGCGCAAACTTGGTTCGTAGTTAGCGAGTCTCCGCACGTCGTGTGCGTGTAAGTTTCGACACATCATCAGCATTGGCTGCCCACCATTCGCGCAAGCGAACAACAATGGCTACTTCACCAAGAATTCCTTCTTCTAAGCGAATGTCCATGAGGAATTCCAATGCCGCACCAATCGCAGGGCCGGCGGGAACACCAAGTAATTCCATCACTTGCTGTCCGTCAATTTCCGGACGTAGTGATGCAAGCTCTTCACGCGCGGCAACTTCAGCGATACGCGCTTCCATTTCATCCATGCGTCGCGAAAGAATGTTTGCCTTCTTTTCGTTACGTGTGGTGCAGTCACACCGCACTAACACATTGAGTTCGCCAAGATATTCGCCGGCATCACGCACATATCTGCGCACTGCGCTGTCGGTCCACCCCATTTGATACGTGTGAAAACGCCCACTGATTGCTACTAATTCAGATACTGCTTCAATATCGGCGTTCGGATACTTCATCGCCTTCATGCGTTCACGAGTCATGCGTGCACCAACAACTTCGTGATGATGGAACGTGACGCCCTTGCCTTCTTTGAATCCGCGTGTGCGTGGTTTACCGATGTCGTGATACAAAGCGGCAAGGCGAGTGATGCGAAAATCAAATTCACGAGTGGGGTCAAGCTGCACGTTCTCAACAACCGCAAGGGTGTGCGTTAATACATCTTTATGCCTGTGAATGGGGTCTTGTTCCAAGCGCATCAGCTTCATCTCTGGAAGAAAATGATCAACAAGACCAGTATCAACTAAGAACCACAAACCAAATGTTGGTCGCTTCGTTGTCATTAGTCGGTCAAATTCAATACGTACTCGTTCAGCAGACACGATGGTGAGTCGATCCGCCATTGCAGTAACAGCGGCAGTAATTGATGGGTCTGGTGCAACTTCTAATTGCGAAATGAATCGTGCAGCACGGAGCATGCGTAACGGGTCATCGTTAAACGACTCTTCTGCTGACAATGGCGTACGCAACACACGTGCCATCAAGTCGGCAAGACCACCAAATGGATCAACAAGTACAGGAGTGTCTGTTGTCAGTTCCAATGCCATTGCATTAATGGTGAAATCACGACGAGATAAATCAGTTTCGATGTCAGTTGCGAACTGCACTTCAGGTTTACGTGAATCAGGCGAGTACGCCTCTGCACGATGAGTAGTGATTTCGTAGGTGCGCTCACCAATTTTCAAACCAATGGTGCCGAACCGCTCGCCCTGAGTCCACAGAGCATCGGCAATTGGTTGCACAATTTTCTTGATCTGGTCTGGCGTGGCAGTCGTCGTGGCATCGAAGTCAATCAGGCTGAGGTCGGTGCCGGCATCGGTGTCGCCAAGAAGCAGATCACGCACACTTCCACCGACCAGGAAGAGCCGGTGGCCCGCTTCACGGAAAAGGGCAGCAAGGGGCTCCATCTCCTGAAGAATGGGGGCAAAGCGCGGCGGAAACATGTCAGATGAAGGCTAGGCACCCGAGCGCCCGAACAGGTGGTACCTGCTATTCCTGCCATTTTTCGGCATCGCGGGGACCAGTCGCACTACGGTCATGGGGTGAGTTTGGTCGAGCAGCGTTCCCGAGCAGGGGTCATTTGGTCCGGAGCCACCACTGCTCGCGCCCGTCCCTGGCCACAACATCCAAGCAGAGCTGCCTTATTAATAGGTGGCTCACACAACCCAACCGTGCAATTGCCAGACACCCCAATCCTGCAGTCCTGGGTCGACACCTTGTCGCGCTGGGGCTACGACAGTGTTCGCACTTCCCCCCTTGCCCCCGTTGCAGTAACTGCTCTTTCAGCGGTTGGTTTCAATACATCGCAAAAACTGACTCTGTTGGAACGACCTGACATAAGAGCAGTTACCGTCGCCCAGCCATTGCGATCCGTTCGACCGCGTTTTCCCATGTCTCGTATGCCGACACCTTCAATGGTCGAGGCCATTCTTCGCATTGATCGCGCCGCCTTTGGCCAGGAGTGGATGATGGATCGCGAGACATTTCGCGAAGCACTTCACGCCACACGTCGGGCACACATCTTTGTCTCGCGTGTTGATGATGCGCTGTCTGGTTTTGTCATTGCCGGAATCACAGACTCGTATGGGTTTATCCAGCGACTTGCGGTTCATCCCGATTTTCAACGCCGTGGAGAAGCCAGTTCCTTGGTACAGAATTCACTGTCATGGATTCATTCACGCGGATGCCAGTCAACAGTTGTGAACACTGAGGTCTCGAACGCCGCCGCTTTATCCATTTATGAAGACAATGGATTTGTACCTCTTGAATACAGCCTTTCAGTAATGGAACGGCAGTTATCGGTATGAGATTGATGCGGTTTCTGGCAGTGACCCTTATTGGGCTTGGCATTACAGCGCCCGTGACCCAGGTTCATGCTGGCACCCACACAGCCGAATTAGGCACCCCTGAAATAAAAATTGTGTCGCAGCCGTTCAATGTGTTCACCTCGGTGAATGCACGATTTGTGCTGTCTCCCAACCTTGACACATTTGTTGCAGCAGATGATCGGCTTGAGTTTCTTCTCCATCGTCGCGTTGCTTCACGCGATTCATTTCGCTCCATCGCTGATGGTGACATCATCCCAGCCATAACAGACTCAGTCAGTTTTCGTATGTCACGAATTAACCGCAACTATTCAGGACACCTCATTGCGGTTGTCCCCATCATCACGACAGACAAACAAGGTGCTTCGTTGTCCATTCCATTTGATGGCATCTACCCACTCACTATTCGTATAGTCGATTCACAAACGGGTGATGTCGTTACTTCAGTATTGACATTTCTCAATCGTCGTGACACGAAGTCTGAAATTGCCGTTGTCCCGTTCAGCACAGTTGTTTCGCTCACTGGTCCTCCATCATTGACAACAGACGGCACATCAGCCATCACTGACAATGCTCGCGATGCAGTGACTCGTCTTATTGCCTTTCTCACTACATTTCGTTCTAAAGTAACAATCTCAATTCAGCCTGAAATCATTGCTGCTTTTGCTAATTCTTCTCAACCAGCAGATGCTGAACTCTTTATAAAACTGCGCGAATTGTTGCAAGATCGAACCATAGTGAACACCACATTTGCGCCGTGTAATCCTTCTCTTTTTGCAGCAATGGGTTTGACGTCTGAATTTATTGCACAATTGAAGTTCGGAGAAGGCACGTTGAACCGACTCCTTCCCGGAGTCACCATTCAACGTCACACGTGGATTGCATCTGACAATATTGATGTACCGGCAATGTCAGTGTTGAAATCTGCTGGCATCACATCTGTCATCTTGTTACCTGCTGCACAAACTTTAGTAACAAGCGAACGGTCGTTATCCTTGCTCGGTCGTGCAACAAAAACTGGTAACGAATTGATCTCTGTTGTCAGCCCGTTGAATGGCGTAACACAGATGAAGCACGCACAACCAGCAGGCTCTGAACGTCTCGCATACAAAATTGCAGCTGAACTTCTGGTGGAACGAGACGATCTGATTGCTCAAGAAAGCACTCTTTCTGAAATCAAGATGGGTGTTGTTGCCTCCTTTTACGATGCAGCCGAGTCCGGCGCAGTCGTCACCGCAACGCGAGCCCTGTCACAATCCGGTGGTTTTTCCATGAATGACTTTGGTGGCTCCATCATTGTCAACCCAATAACCCCTGCAGTTGCCTTTGCAAAAAACTCCACATCGTTCGATACAAGCCGTACCTCAAGTATTCGCACAACACGACGAGAATTAGACGCCACGCAGTCCATGCTTGGCCCGGACGATATGCGCCGTGAGATCTGGCCAGCTCTCTTTTCGCTCGGTACCTCCACAATTACTGCTTCCCCCGGCACTTACATCACTTCCTTGCGCACAACGATGCGTGCCAACCGCGACGCAATCACTGTGACCACGCCAAAGTCCGTCACGCTCTCTAGCCGAACGGGTGCAATTCGCATCCAAGTTCGCAATGACTCTGACCAAGACCTGACAGTGCGGGTGCGCATGAGCAGCGCCAAATTGACCCTGTCAGAACCGGTCAGAATTGTGGTCTTAACGAAAGGCGGCACGACGGAACTCAATGTGTCAGCCACGACACGTGCAAGCGGTGAAATTCCCATCTCAATCTGGGTGTCCACGCCAGTAGGAAACCAGTCCGTTGTGGACCCCATCACTATTTCTGCCAACGTCAATGCCATCGCGGCGTACGGCCAAATCGTGAGCCTCCTGCTGTTGCTGGTGCTTTTTGCATGGTGGTGGTCGAACCGTCGGTCAGCACGACGCGAACGGCTACACGCGACTACGGTCTAATCCATGACCGTACGCATAGTGACCGATTCTTCCTGTGACCTCCCACAAGCCATGGCTGATGCCTTGGGGATTCGCATTGTTCCCCTCAGTGTTCGTTTTGGCGACACCGAATACATCGACCGCACCACCATCACCGCCACTGAGTTCTGGGCAAAATGTGCTGCGTCTGCGACATTGCCCGAAACCGCTGCTCCGTCTCCTGGTTCCTTTGAGGAAACCTACCGAAGCCTTGCTGCAGAAGGCGCAACCGCCATCGTTGTCGTTGCTCTCTCTTCAGATTTGTCAGCCACCATGCAGAGTTCAGAGCTTGCAGCTCGCGCGGTTGCTCCTGGCATAGATGTCCGCATTGTCGACAGTCGCAATGCCTCAATGGGGCTTGGCCTCACCGTTCTGGCCTGCGCAGAACTAGCTAAGACCGGCGCTTCTGCCGACGAAGTAGTCGCTCGCGCACAATCAGTCATTCCTCGCACCCGAGTGTTTGCTGCGCTCGACACGCTCGACAACTTGAAAAAGGGTGGTCGCATTGGTGGTGCGAAGGCCATGCTTGCAACTGTCATGTCGATTAAGCCGTTGATCTCCATTACGAATGGTCTTGTCGAAGAAGCTGGCAAACAGCGCACACGATCAAAAGCACTTGCTCACCTCGTTGACATTTTGCACAATCAAGAAGTTCCAATCGAGCGTCTCAGTATTCTGAATGCACAATGTTCTGACATCGATGCATTTGTTGCAATGGTGAAAGAGGTCTACACCGGCGAAATTATTGTTGGCGACATCGGTGCGGTCATCGGCACTCACGCTGGTCAAGGAACAATCGGAATCGTTTTTCTTCTTTCTGCATAAGGGGATACCCCGCTCAGGGGGTGTTTCAGAAGTAGCGTTTGCTCCCAGTAATGGCTGCAGCACGACACTCCGATGACCTCATAGGTAATAGGTACCGTCTTGAGAGCACTATTGCCTCTGGTGGCATGGCAGACGTGTGGCGTGCAACTGACTTGCAGCTGGGTCGTTTGGTCGCTGTAAAACTTTTACGTGCGAGTGTTATTGATGATCCCATTGTCACCGAAAGGTTTCGCCGCGAGGCTCGCGCACTTGCACGACTGACACATCCGAACATTGTTCCGGTGTATGACTGCGTCGAAGAAAACGGACAAGTTGCATTAATCATGCGACTCATTGAAGGTAAGTCGTTGCGCGAATTACTCGATGAAGCCAATGACTCAGACCAAGCAGGAATGCTCAGCGTTCATCTCACTGTGCACATTGGTCGCGCAATTGCAGCTGCTCTTGCCAAAGCGCATGCAGAAAATATCGTGCACCGCGACATCAAGCCAGGCAACATTCTCATCATGCAACAAGGTGAAGTGTTGTTGACAGATTTTGGTATTGCCAAGCCCTTAAAGAGTTCAAAAGAAGACGGCACAGATCTCACTCGTGTTGACATCATGATGGGCACTGCGAAGTATTTGTCACCAGAACAAGTGCAAGGCCGTGATCTTGATGGTCGCGCAGACATGTACTCACTAGGGCTTGTTTTGTACGAATGCCTTGCAGGGCATGCTCCATTTAAGGAAGATAACGATCAAGCAACGGCCGTTGCACGTCTGCAACGCGACCCAACCCCACTGAGTGGAATTCGTTCTGATGTGCCAAGCAATGTCATTGCAGTCGTAAACAAAATGTTGCGTCGTAAACCAGAAAATCGTTACAACGACTGCAACGAAGTTGCTCAGGCTCTTGAATCTGCAATTAAAAATGTGCACGACGCCATGACGCCGGTCGATGGTTTCACGCCCGCAATGAGTGCACCAACAACAGCCCGTCCGCGTCCAGTTCTCAATGATCCGTTGATGCCAAAGAAACAACCACGCACACTGTCGGTTGTGGAAACTGACGACACGCCACCACGGGCTGTTACTAAAAGAGACGCGACGCCACGCGGAGTTGTGCGCGCAGATAATTCATTGCCTCGCTCACAACAAACGTCGACGAAGCGCAAGTACATTCCCATTGCGTTGCTGCTTGTTGCTGCATTAGTGATGTCTGTGTTGCTGTGGCGTGGATTACAAAACACAAAATCGGTGCCTGGCGGTGCAGCACCTGTCGTCATTAATGATGTTGTCGTGGGCCCTGTCTCGGTAGTCGGCATGCGCAGTTACGACCCCAACGGTGATGACGGACAAGAGAACGAAGCCATGATTCCTAACCTGACCGACAACAATCCGGCCACCTCGTGGACCACTGTGTGTTACGGCAACCAATATTTTGGTTCCAAAGGTGGCGTCGGAGTCATCGTGCAGTTGTCTGGCATCGGTATTGGTTCTTTGGCCGCAACGTTCGGAACTGCCCCATGGAACGCCGAAGTCTTCGTGTCAACGAGTGAAGCAATTCCCACCACACTCGACGGTTGGGGCCTTCGCGTTGCAGATTCTTTTGGCGCAGAGCCAGGTGCTGCAACGTTCCCCGTTGCCACACCGGGACGAAATGTCTTGCTCTTAATGCGTGAAGCGGGCCGAAGCACCTCGTGCAGTAATAGCAATCCCTACAAGGGCATGCTGTCTGACCTTTCCTTCACATCAGGCAAGTAGCGCGCTCAGCCAACTAACTAGTCTGTTGTCATCGCAGACGTTGATGATTCCCTTCTCGTTCGTCGCGCCAAGCGCGGCGACCACACTGCTATTGATGCCTTGTTACGTACCCACTACGACACGGTGCGGGCAATCTGCCATCGCATCGTTATCAATAAATCAGATGCAGAAGATGCCACCCAAATGGCTCTGATTTCCATTGTTCGCGCAATTCCCTCATTCGACGGCCGCTCAAAATTTTCAACATGGATCTTTCGCATTGCCACTAACGCGGCTCTCGATGAAGTGCGTCGTATCCAACGTCGACCCCTTCCCACAGATAAGGAATCGGTCCACGACTCGCCCACCGGCGACCGCACCAGTGCCGTCGATGCCCAAATGGACGTTTCTGCCTCTCTATCCCAATTACCAGAGGAATACCGCACCACCATTGTTCTTCGCCACGTTGCTGATCTTGATTATGAAGAGATCGCTGCCATCCAAGGGGTGCCCGTTGGGACCGTTCGGTCTCGCCTCGCGCGTGGCCGCGCCCAATTAGCTGAAATTTTGGGGAACCAAAGTGCTCATTCAGATCGTCAGACAAAGACCACTACTGCGCCGCCCGAAGGGAGTACCCCATGAACGATGATGAACTTGATCCTCTAGTTCTGGCCGCCCTTCGCGATGTGGTCCCAGCGTCTGATGCATTACGCGAGCAGCACATTGCAGCTGCCCTAGCCGAAATATCACCAGCAGAGGCTCGCTCTCGCTTTACATGGCTCAGTGCTGCAGCTGCAGTTGTCGTACTTCTTGTCGGTGCAACTGCAATCGTTCGACTCGGCGCTACTTCCACCGACTCAAACGTCACGCCTCGAAATGGCGCGATCACCACAGTGCCCGTTAAAGGTTCTGCATGTGGCGCGGAACTAGTTGACTACACAATCGTTGGTACGTATTCTTCTGCGGGTTCCGTGCGAGAAGTGTGGAGTTCTGCACAAAACCTCGTGGTTGTTGACCAAGCCTCGTGTGCCCAACTCGGCACCTTCACGCACCCCGCCGCAACTGCGAATGAGAAAACATGTGATGGCTTCTTCTCGACCACCGATACCCAGTGGGTGGGTGCATATTCAGTCGCAGGCACAACGCTCACCCTTATTGCAACCACAAATGAACTGCAGATCCGCGACGGCTCATGTGCCGTTATTGCCAGTTACCCACTGCCTGCACAGTCGTAAGCCCATTGTCCTACTTGGTGTCGCCGTTAGGCTGAACAGATGGTGTCAAACCCTCTGACCGATCCTGAATGGGCGGACCGCTCTGTCGATTTCATCGACCGAATCGTCAGCACCATTCGTCGGTACACCACGCAACCACTTGTCACCACAGCCCGGGGCATTGTCTTTGGCTTGCTCGGAGCCTTTGGTGTCGTTGCAATGGTGGCCTTGTTCGTCGTTGGTCTTACCCGCGGACTGCAAGCAGCACTTGACGCCGTCGTGAACCACGAAGCAGCCGTGTGGATTTCATATTTCATCCTTGCCACCATCTTTGGCCTCCTCGGAGCCATATTGATGCGTCGCCGTTACACAGAAGAAGACAAATAAATGAGCAACGTTCGTAACACCATCATCATTGGCTCTGGCCCTGCCGGACTCACTGCAGCTATTTACACTGCGCGTGCGTCACTCGAGCCACTTGTCATTGAAGGTGAGCCAAGTTCCAGTAGCGATCAGCCAGGCGGTCAACTCATGCTGACCACTGAAGTTGAAAACTTCCCTGGTTTTCCTGAAGGCATCATGGGGCCAGACCTTATGATCAACTTTCGCGCCCAAGCAGAACGTTTCGGTGCGGAGTTCATTACTGAAAAAGTAACGAAGGTTGACTTCTCCTCACGTCCGTTCAAAGTGTGGATTCGCGACACTGAATACAGTGCAAACTCAATCATTGTGGCAACAGGTGCACAGTCATTAATGCTTGATTTACCTAAGGAAACCGAGCTTATTGGCCACGGCGTCTCCACCTGTGCAACATGCGATGGGTTCTTCTTTCGCGGTCAAGAGATTGTCGTTGTCGGCGGTGGCGACTCTGCAGTTGAAGAAGCCACCTTCCTCACAAAGTTTGCATCAAAGGTGCACCTCATTGTTCGACGTGATGCCTTGCGCGCATCTCGCATCATGCAAGACCGTGCAATCGCGAATGAGAAGATTGAAATTCACTGGAACTCAAAAGTGTCTGAACTACACGGTGAACAATCGCTCTCTGGTGTCACACTGACCGACACAGTCACTGGTGCAACAAGCCCACTTGCTGTCACTGGCTTATTCATTGCCATTGGCCACAAACCAAATACGGCAATTTTCCAAAGTGTGCTGAACATGGAAGATTCTGGGTACTTGATGACCCGTGATGGTTCCACGTACACAGACATCGAAGGCATCTTTGCCTGTGGCGATGTGCAAGACCACACATACCGCCAAGCAATTACTGCTGCAGGTTCTGGCTGCATGGCTGCCCTTGATTGCGAGCGCTGGCTCGAACACCAGCACTAGTCATGACCACACGTATCGGAGTCGTTTCGGTTTCAGACCGTGCTTCGTCCGGCGTCTATGAAGATAAGGGCGCTCCTGCCATCCGTCAGTTCCTGACTGGCTGCATCACGTCCCCTATCGAATTCGTTGATTGCCTGATTCCTGATGAGCTCGACACCATCTCAGCAACTCTGATTGATCTCATCGATGTGCAGCACTGTTCATTGGTTGTCACAACAGGCGGTACCGGCCCGTCGCCTCGAGATGTCACGCCAGAAGCAACCGAAGCCGTCTGCAGCAAAATGCTTCCCGGATTTGGCGAAGCAATGCGTGCGGTCTCAATTGGCCTGATTCCCACCGCCATTTTGTCCCGTCAAACAGCTGGCATTCGTGGTTCGGCCCTCATCATCACCTTGCCAGGTAAGCCCACGGCAATTGCCGAATGTCTTGGCGCAGTCATTGCCGCTGTCCCTGATTGTCTCAGCGTGATTGGTGCGCCATCCATTGAGCTAATTCCTGCCATTGGCACCTATCGCCCTCACTAAACATTGCGGCAGTAACATAGGAAACGACGAAAGGTTTTGCCATGGCTGCAGGAATCATCACACTTACTAGTTCCACATTCGACGAGGTAGTAAATAGTTCAGATACACCGATTTTGGTTGACTTCTGGGCCGAATGGTGCGGACCGTGCAAGCAAATTGCGCCCATTCTCGAGCAGATCGCAACCGATATGCCAAGCCAAATCACTATCGCAAAACTCAATGTTGATGACTATGGCGATATCGCTGGTCGATTCAACGTCATGAGCATTCCCACCATGTTGTTGTTCCATAAGGGCGAAATCAAAACCAAAATTGTTGGGGCGATGCCAAAGGGCCGCATGCTCGAGGAGCTTTCCAAATTTCTTCCGGCTTCCCAATAGGTCCTGGTCACCGCGGACCAGCGGTACATGATCTACAACGTCGGCTCTCGGCTGCAGGTTTTCTTGCCCCTGGCTCAGCTGAAGATTCCAATTTCTGTGCGCGTACGCACAGTGCTGTTCTGTCATTTCAAGATTCATACGGACTTCCCGCAACAGGTGAATGCGATGAGCAAACGTGGTCGGCATTAATTGAAACATCGTGGTCACTCGGAGAACGTTTGTTGTTTCTTCGCACCCCAAATATTCGCGGTGATGATGTTGCCGAATTGCAAACGCAACTCAACCGTCTTGGTTTCAACTGCGGACGCGTCGATGGCATTTATGGTCAGAGTGTTGTTGATGCTGTTTCGGAGTTTCAGCGCAATATGGGCATCACTGCAAATGGCATCTGTAGCCCTGAATTCATTGAGTTTTTGAAGCAGATGGGTTCACAATCTGGCGCAGGCCCTGGCGTGGCAGCAGTGCGCGAATCAATTGATTTAGGTAATACCGATGCACGCGATGATGCGCGACTTGTTATCGGGTACTTCACTGGTGGTACGCAACTTGCTCACGCAATTCTTCGTCGTGCAAAGCAATCTCATCCTCTCGCAACATCTGTTGATGCAGATGCATCGTTTCAAGCACAAGCAGCTAATCAATTCGCTGCAGATGTGTACATCGGTTGCGAAGTATCTAATGATGATGGGTGCATTATTTACTTTTATGAAGTGCCAACATTTGTGAGTGTCGGTGGGCGCAATCTTGCGTTACGCGTGGCAGCTGCAATCTCATCGCGCGTGCCCGAATTGTCTGTGCGTGCCATTGGAATTCGCCATCCGGTGCTGCGCGAAACGAGAATGCCTGCCATTTTGTGCTCCATGGGGCCTGCTGACATGGTGGCGTTGACCACCAGCTCTCTTGCATTGGCAATTACTGATGCTTTTGATGCATGGCGTGAAGATCCGTTACACGAAATCTAGTTATCCACAGGCAATCCACAACTGTGCGTAATGTTGAAGTCTCTACCCACAGTTGAGGGTACTATCGGTGTGGATAACTACACCGTTGGCATTTGAGGCCGATACTGACTGATTAATCAGTCATGTGGCGATAAATACGCTCAAGATCAATCAGATCTGCGAACTCAATGCTGATCCGTCCCCGTTTGCCAGCCATTGAGACACTGACTTTCGTATCAAGGAACTCCGCCAAGAGGTTTTCTAGTTCCAACAAGCCAGCTGGCCGCAACGTGGTGGTTCCCCCACCTGTTGCTGGTTTTGGCTTATCGACTCCGGGAACTCCGTTTTTGACTGCATCTTCAGTAGCTCGCACTGACCAGCCGCCCTTCACAGCCAGTGCTGCCAGTTCTTCCATCACTGAACTTGATGAGCTTGCCAACAATGCTCTGGCATGTCCGGCTGTCAAACGGCCATCGGCCAAATAGCCCTGCACCGCTGCCGGAAGTGACAACAACCGCAATGCGTTCGTGATTGCAGCACGGCTCTTGCCCACTCTCTTTGCAATCTGCTCATGCGTCATTGAAAAATCTTCGGACAGTTGCTGGTAGGCAGACGCTTCTTCAAGTGCAGTGAGATCTTGGCGATGCAAGTTCTCCACTAACGCTTGTTCTACTGAACCCAGTTCGTTGATCTCACGAACCACGACCGGAACAACAGACAACTTGGCCTTCTGTGCTGCACGCCAGCGTCGCTCACCTGCAATCAGTTGGTACTTACCTGGCGACATCTCGCGAACAAGCAATGGTTGCAAGATGCCAATTTCCTTAATGGACTTTGCCAAATCACTCAATGAATCCTCATCGAAATGAACACGCGGCTGATGTGGGTTCGGTTCGATAGCTGCTGTCGGCACATCGCGCAATGCAGATGCGGGGAGTTCTTCTCGCGGTGCAGTCGGCTTTGCGGTTGCAGCGGGCGCTGGTGCGTCTTCTCTCGTCGTGGGGATGAGGGTAGAAAGTCCCTTACCTAGCTTTCGGCGTTCGACCATGGCTTAACTCCTTTGCAACATCACGGTAGGCCAAGGCCCCTTTAGAAGTGGTGGCGTGCTTCAATACTGACCGCTCCATTGAAGGAGCTTCAGCCAATTTCACGTTGTACGGAATTGAGCTACGGAACACTTTTTTGCCATACGCAGAGCGCAGTTCGGCTTCGACTTCAGAGGACAGCTTCTTGCTGCCTTCAGACATCGTCAATAAATAATGAGCTATTTCAAGGGTCGGGTTTAATGCCTGTCGCACTTGCTTCACCACTTCGCTGAGATCGCGAAGGCCTTCCAATGCAAAGTATTGGCATTGCACGGGCGCCAAAACGGCGTCGGCAGCCATAAAAGCATTCACTGTGAGGCGTCCCAATGTGGGTGGGCAGTCAAGCAGCACATAATCCCAGTCGGCCCGACATGCATCAATGGCGTCTTTCAAACGTGGCTGGGGGAACATCTCGGCAACAAGTTGGGCTTCAACTTCTGCCAAGGCCTGACCGGTAGGTGCTGGCGCAACAAACAGGTTCTTTTCCGCTGTCGGCTCAATAATGCTGTCCAGGGTCTCCTCGCGGCGCAACACTTCGGCAATGGTTGGCGCATCTTCTGGCGGCCTGACGCCCAGACCAGATGATGCGTTGCCCTGCGGGTCGAGGTCAATGATCAGGGTACGAAAGCCCCGCTCAGCGAGCGCTGCCCCCAAGTTGATGGCGGTCGTGGTCTTACCGACGCCGCCTTTCTGCAGTGAGATGGCAAGGACAGTGGTGTCTGAATTGCTCACGAAGGGTTGTCTCCTGCTCTGTGGTGTTGGTGTGGACACTGCAAGTGTAGGTGCCGCCTGTGGACAACGGGTGGATGTTGCCAGATGTTTCACGTGAAACATGACCCTCGTGAGGAGTGGTTTCAGAATGTTTCACGTGAAACATCTGAAGGTTTTTGGTCTGCCGATTGTTTCACGTGAAACAAACCCTCAACCTAGTAACTCAAGGGTTTGCTACGAGGCACACCACGCCAGGGCGGTATTCAGGGGGGTCAAAACCAAGGCGATTCAGGAGGTCTGCCGACCATCGTAATGGGTCAAAAGTAGGTGGTTCGGACACGATTAACGTCCCTCCGTTTTTTAGGAGGGGTCGAGCGAGGGTGGCCGTGACCTCGGGTGAAGCGAACCCCCGACAGACCACTGCGTCGTAGGTGGCGACGTGTGCGGGGTTCTGACCAAGTACCGCCACGTCGGCCGTGAGCACCTTCACTCGGTCGCGAATTCCCATAGCGGTGACCCCTCGAGCCAGTGCGTCCATCCGCGCTTCGCGTCGATCAGTCAGTACCAATGTCAAATCGGGGCGGTCCACTGCGATAATCAGGCCCGGTACGCCAGCGCCTGTTCCGATATCCATGACTGCCCCGGTAACGCCGACAAGGGCGTCAACAAACTGTCGCGAATGAGCAATGACATCGGGAATCGGCAGTGCACCAAGGGTGCCGAGACGCTGCGCTGTAGCGAGGACGTCTTCGAGGCTGCGGGGTTCTGGCACGTCACGAATGTAGTACCGAATATGCAAAAGGCCCGCCATACGGCGGGCCCATCACAATAAAAAGTGCTTATTCAGCTGGCTCTACAACCACCCGGCGGCGAGGATCTTCACCCTCAGAGCGGGTAACAACGCCTTCAAATTCCATGAGGGTGTCGTGGACGATCTTGCGATCTGCTGATGACATTGGCTCAAGCATGCGCGGCGAACCGGTTTCTTTCACTTCAGCAGCAACCTTTTGAGCAAAGCGGCTGAGTGCTTCGCGGCGGCGCTCGCGGTAACCCGCGATGTCGATACGAAGACGAGTGTCCTGGTCGCCAAGGCGACGCTGGCTAGCGACGCGAGTGAGGTCTTGGATGGCGAGCAGTGTTGCGCCGCCAGGTCCGACCATGAGCCCGAGCTCTGACCCATCGACCAGTACTTCGATCTCTTCTTCAACGCGGCTGACCTTTACAGAACCCGTGGTACCAAAGGCTGTAACGAGACCGTTGAGGAACTCAGCTGCTGCCTTGCCCACTTCTTCGGGATCGACGTCAATCTTTTCGCGTGGCTCACGTGGCTCACGTTGTGGGCGATCTTCGCGTGGTGCTCGTTCACGACGCTCACCGCGCTCAGCGTTTTCCTTGCGAGGACGCTGTTCGCGTGGCTCTGATAACTTCTCTTCTGCTTGCTTGCGGGGGCGACGCTCGGTCTTACCCCGAGGAGTTGCCGGACGAACGCGTGCACGCACGCGAGCTTCTCCGCGGGTACGGCCAAAAAGGCCTGCCTTTGGTTCGTCAACGATCTCGAATTCAGCGTCGTCTTCTGCAACGCCCAATTGGTCGAGCGCGGCTTCCTTAGCTTCTTCGAGTGTGTTGCCTGTTGTTTCTACCCATTCCATGGTGTCCTCAATTTCTGTGTGTCAATAGTGCGTCAGCGTGACGCGTTACTTGTTTCGCTTGCTGGGTGGAACCGGGCGACTCGGCCGGCCGCTTGGTGCGGGACGGTTCTTGCTCGGGGTCACCCTCTTGCTCTGAATGGGAGCGGGTGCTTGCGATTGTTCGTTCTTCTGCTTGCTGGGCTTAGCGTCATCCTTGCCCAGTTCGCGCGCGTGTGCGCTGGCGGCTTGTGCCTGACGGCCGAGGCCATCTTCTCCATAGAAGCGACGAGTGATGTATCCCTGTTGCAGGATGCGGAAAACGGTTTGGGTGAGGTAATACACCACGAGGCTGGTGGGCAAAAAGACCTGAAACAGTGCAAAGGCAACGGGCATGTACTGCATGATTTTGGCCTGAGTGGCAGACATGCCGGCGTTTGCCGGGGTGCGGCTGGCCACCATGCGCTGCTGCACAAGGAACAATCCACCGAGCAACACAACAAGTAGTGCGTACCAAATGCCGTGTCCAAAGTTCTGTTTCATTGCATCAGCTGGAGTGATGGCGAGGTCAAGACCGAACGACATCATCTTGCTTCCTTGACGTAGAGCAATCGATAGGTCTGAGCTGTCCGAGATGTAATGCGGGTCAAAAAGACCAGTCACTTGGTCCTTTTTGGTCAAACCACTTAACACGCGGAACATGATGATGAACACCGGCATCTGGGCCAGCAGTGGCAGACACGATGCCAGCGGGTTGACCTTGTGCTCTTGGTAGAGCTTCATCATCTCTTCGTTCAGCTTTTGGCGGTCGCCCTTGTGCTGGTTCTGCAGTTTCTTCATCTCTGGTTGGAGACGTTGCATTTCCAGCATTCCCTTGGTGCTCTTCATTGTGAGCGGGGTAATGAGCAACATGATGGCAAGTGCCACCAAGGCAATTGCTATTGCGTAGTTATGTACCCACCCGTAGGTGGTGTCGATGAGCCATGCGCCTGCTTGAAACATATTGGAGCCTTTCTAGGCAGCCCCTCGCGGGGCAGGTACTTGGTCGACTCCGGATGGCCCGAATGGTCGACAACGGATCAATCTGCGAATGGTGAGCCATAGCCCCCGGACAGATCCGTGAGTTTCAATGGCTTCCACCGCATAGTGAGAACAGCTGGGGTAGAAGCGGCATGGCGAAGGACGACCGTCGCGAGCCACTTGGTAGAACGAAATAGCCTTCACCATGAGACTTTGTGTCTTTGTGAAATGGTCATGGTCGATGCAGACGTCGGCGCTCATTTCGAGCCTCCTGCACATTTGGCCAAAAGAGAATCGAGGTGGCGGCCAAGTTCAGTAAAGGCAATGCCGTGAGCTCTGGCAGATGCGCCAAAGACATAAACGCCGGCGGGCATTGCGGCCTCGCGGGTTTTCACAAGTTCACGAAGCTGGCGGCGCAGACGGTTGCGGCGCACGGCAGACCCGTAGCCGCGCCCCAAGGCGTAGCCCACGTGTGGGTGAGAGAGAGTGGAGTCAGGCAACATGGTGCAGGACAGCGGACCAGAACGAACATGACGCCCTTCTGCGCGAACGCGCTGAAAGGTGGATCGGCTCTGGATGCGGCCGATCAAGCGCTGAGGCGGTGACGGCCCTTGGCCCGACGGTTCTTCAAGATTGCGCGGCCGGCACGTGTGCTCATGCGCGAACGAAAGCCA